>NZ_JBIWAM010000028.1:0-13319 GCF_044760065.1 Pseudomonas sp. NPDC098740
GGTCGCATCATGACGTGCTGGCTCCAGAGAGAAAACGGAGTACAGCTTCGGGGATCAACTGCTGGCTTTGAATGTGGGGTTCATGGAGCGGTTACCTTGAAACACTGGCAATGAAGCGTTTCAAGTAACTGGCTGGCGGCTCGGACACGCTGTAAAGCGGCTTCGAGGATGTCTTGGGGATCGGCCTCGGTGTCGATGACCATTGGGTTTGTGTCGGTAACATTGCTTTTGATTGAGCGATAACGCTCAGGAAACGGATTTAGCGTTGGCATAGTAAGTTACTCATCTGTTTTGAAGTAACCGCCAATACCGTGACCAAACGATGGGAGGCGGACTGTATACAGGCTTGGTCAACCGAGAACAGTAACTCAGCTCGCCCGAAGGCGTCCTGCACACAGCCGCCACAGCAATGCGCCATAAGGACATAGATGTCCGTAAGGCGAATCATGGCACACATATGTGCACTGTTCTCAGGTGACCAAACCTGCTCGCTGATTTTGCAGCGAGGTCAAACAGTAAACGCTGGTAGCCTGCCGACGAAAGACGACAAAGAGTCCGACCGTGTAGGAACGGGCCGAACCTCCCTCAGTTTTTTTACCTACATGAAACCTCTGACAGAAACCTCCTCACGACAGGCGGCATTCAGTCGGGTTAACCATCGCTTAACCCCGCGGTCCAAAACTTTACTGGACCGCACGCCCTCAGAGTTCTCTGACGCCCAGTGCGGCAGGTTCGACGCCTATACGTCGAGCTGACTTCCCCCCGCATCGGAGATCGTTCATGAACATGCGCACCGTGCTGATCACCACCGCCCTCGCCTGCACCGCGTTTGCCGGCTTGGCCCAGGCCAATGACACTTCGAGCTCCCAGGCGGTGCCGTACCACTACGGTATGCCGCTGCATGTGGGCAAGGTCATTACCTTGACCGAACCGTCGACGCTGGACTGCAAAGTGGTCACAGCCGACATGAAGTACATCGACAGCACCTCGGGCAAGCCTGCGGAAATCTCCTACCGTAAACTTTCCGACGCTTGCAGTTATCAAAACTGACGGAAAGGTCTGATTCAATACTTTGCGGTATTCCTGTGAGGGGTTCTGGCGCTATGCTCAGCGCCTCCCCCCACTGCCGCAAGGATTCGCCATGCAGTTATCGTTTCGTGCCTTGTCGACCTTTACCGCCGCGCTGTGTTTTCTGTTGGCCCTGGTCTGGGGTTTGATGCCCGACTGGTTGCTGTCGATCTGGAGCATTGAATACTCGTTGGCGGTGGGCGTTGTCGCGCGGCGCAGTGCAATGCTGTTCGCGGCATTGGGCGTGATGTTTTATCTGGTTCGAAACGAGTCGCCTTCGATCACCCGCCATGCGCTGAGCAATGGCTTCATGGTCAGCTGCTGGGGGCTGGCAGCACTGGGCTTTGGCGAATGGCTCAATGGCCATGCCGGTCCGGGCATATTGCTTGCTGTGGTGGTCGAACTGGCGCTGGGTCTGGCGTTTCTCCAGACCAAGCGCGTGTCGATGGAACTCGAAACCGTGGGTTAAAGCGCTTTCCGGTCTGGATGCAGGGTCCGGGCAATGGTTTGGTGCTGCATGTCAGAGCGCAGTCCAGCTATCAGGTCATTGATTTCTCGGCAACCATTTAGCTGTTTGGCATTTATTCCTGTCTTCATTAGATCGAGATGATCGGTTTCACGATCGGAATACACCTTGACGGTCATCGACAGGTCCGGCGACAGCGTGCATTGACAACGTTTCGGCAGAAAACTGCTTTCAATAATGTTGCGAAGTTCCAAGGCAGAAAGAAACATGGCGACCCTCTCCTTAATGTGAGACTGCCAATCAACTATCGATACTGACGCAATGAAATCCCCGGTCAGCTTAAGACCAGCTACAGCATAAAACATGCCTAGGATTTCGCCCTGCAGCTCATCGGTAAATCAACGATTTAGCGAAACCGCGCGTAAATAGCCCATGCAATATGCAAGAAAGGCGTTGTGGCGCCCCTGCAATTTGCATACATCCAGCGACAAGTTTGCATTGGCCGACCACGCCAGTAAGAATGCGGCCAATCAAATCAGTATCCGCTGACCCCACTCGCAAGCAAGGAGGCATCATGGGTTCTTTGACCTGTATCACTACCGTCGGGCTGATTTTTGCTGGGCTGTCGACCATCGCTCACGCCGAAAAACTTGAAGAAGTCGCGCCGTTCCCCAAAGCTGAAAGCGGTTTCACCCGCCAGGTCATTCGCCTTCCGGCACAGACTCAGGAAGACAGCTTCCAGGTCGAAGTCCTCGCCGGCAAAACCCTGACCGTCGACTGCAATCGCCAACGCCTGGGCGGTATTCTCGAGGAGAAAAACCTCGAAGGCTGGGGCTACCCGTTCTACCGACTGGAAAAAGTCATCGGCCCGATGAGTACGCTGATGGCCTGCCCGGACGGCAAAAGTAAAAAAGACTTTGTGCCGGTGGTCGGTGACGGTTTCATGCTGCGCTACAACAGCAAACTGCCGATCGTGCTCTACGTGCCCAAAGACGTCGAAGTCCGCTACCGGATCTGGTCGGCGTCGAGCAAGGTCGAGAAAGCCGTTCAGGAATAACCGTTCTATCCCGTTATAGGAGCGCCATTTTGATTACCTGCCACGTCAAATATGTGATCGATCCGTATCAACTCAGCGAATTCGAAGCCTACGCCAAAGCCTGGCTCGGCATCGTCGAGCGTTTGGGCGGTACGCACCACGGGTACTTCCTGCCTTCCGAGGGCGCGAGCAATATCGCCTACTGCCTGTTCAGCTTTCCTTCGCTGGCGGACTACGAAAGCTACCGGCATATCGCGATGACTGACGCCGAAAGCGCCGCGCTCGTGGCTTCGCTGGTCGAGAAGAAGTTTATCGTCAGTTATGAGCGGACCTTCCTGCGCCCGCTGCTGGCCTGACACCGCTCACGCCGGGGCGCCGCTCAACGCGGCGCGTTCGGCCACATGGCGCAAACTGTCGAAATTGATATTGGCACCTGAGTCGATCGCTACCAGTGTCTGACCACGGGCACCGGTTTGCGCCACGTATTTCTTGATTCCGGCCACGGCCAAGGCACCGGAGGGTTCGGTGATCGAGCGGGTATCGTCGTAGATATTCTTGATGGCGGCGCAGAGTTCGTCGTTGCTGACCGTCAACACCTCATCGACACAGAACCGGCAGACTTCGAAACCATAAGCACCGATCTGTGCGACAGCCACACCGTCGGCGAAAGTGCCTACGTTCGGCAGGACAACTCGCTCGCCGGCCTGTAATGCCGCATATAAGCAGGCGGAATGCTCCGACTCGACGCCGATGATGCGGACTTCAGGTCGCAAGTATTTGACGTACGCCGCGATGCCAGCGATCAGGCCTCCACCACCCACCGGGACGAAGATCGCGTCCAGTGGACCTTGATGCTGACGCAGGATTTCCATGGCGACGGTGCCCTGCCCGGCGATCACATCCGGATCGTCGAAGGGCGAGACAAAGGTACGACCGGTTTGCCGCGCCAGGTTCAGTGCATAGTCCAGCGCAAACGGAAAACTCTCACCGTGCAGTACCGCATCAGCACCCCGACTGCGTACGCCAAGCACCTTCAATTCCGGCGTCGTGCACGGCATCACAATGGTGGCGGCGATCCCCAGTTCACGCGCCGCCAGCGCCACGCCTTGAGCATGATTACCGGCGGAAGCGGTGATTACCCCGCGAGTCTTTTGCTCATCGCTCAGTTGCACCAGTTTGTTGTAGGCACCGCGGATCTTGAAGGAAAAGGTCGGTTGCAAGTCTTCGCGCTTGAGCAGGATCTGATTGCCGAGCGCCTCGGACAACGCTGGCGCCGGTTGCAGCGGCGTACGCACCGCGAGCTCATACACGGGCGCGGCAAGGATCTTTTTCACGTAGTGCTCAAGCAAGGTCTGCTGGGCGGGGGTGCTCATGGTTGTCTCCTGTCGTAAACCGACTGTGTGTAGGAGCTGCCGAAGGCTGCGATCTTTTGATCTATCTTGCGGACGCCAAGATCAAAAGATCTCAGCCTTCGGCAGCTCCTACGCCGGTCGGCGTTGATTCAAGACCCAGGAGACAGAAAGTAAAAACCCGCCTCTAGGGCGGGTTGGGTGCTGCAGTCGTGAGCTAGCCCGCCAAATAAGGAATGGCGGTAATAATGCTTGGCTGGCAGCGCAATACAGTGGAAGTCATGTCCGGAAATTAGCCGGACGCTGATGGCAAGTCAATGGCCAGTTTTACTCGGCCTCTGTAAGCTGGCGACTCTGCTCATTGTCCCAAGGAAGGAAACCATGAAGTCTGTCGCCCTGCCCCTCATTGCCCTGATCGCATTCGCCGGCTACACCGTTTCGGTGATGCTTCAGGCGGAACAGTCGTTGATCGACTTCGGCATCAGCCTGATGTCGCGCCCCGACACGGCGCAGGTAGTGATTGATTTGTACCTGCTGGCGACGCTCGCAGGCATCTGGATGTACACGGATGCGCGCAAGCGGGGGCAGTCGGGATGGTCGGTGGTTCCCTACCTTTTGATCACCGCTGTTTTCGTCTCCATCGGGCCATTGTTGTACCTCGTGGTCCGTGGCCTGCAGGATCGGAGAAAGGCTGTCACTTCGCCAACCGCCTGAGCCCGAGCACCATCACTCCAGCCCCCATTATCATCGCGGTCAGAAACAGCGGATACGAAACCCACCATGGCACGCCCGCCGTCATCATGCTGAACTCGGACATGCCGCCGATACTTGCAATCAGGTTCAGCGGCAGAAACACCACGTTGATCAACGTCAGTTTGCGCAGCAGGTTGTTCATGCTGTTGTTCATCAGGTTGCCCCGGGCGTCGATCAGCCCGGAGAACACCGTGGAGTAGATTTCCGCCTGTTTGTAGCACTGGTTGTTTTCGATGATCAGGTCGTCGATCAGGCCGATGGCCTGGGTGCTGAAGTGTTCCTTTTCCGCGTGGTTGCGCAGCCGGGTCAGCACCGCGCCGTTGCTGTGGATGGCGTTGATGTAATAGATCAGGCTCTCGCTGAGGTTGAACATCTGGATCAGGTGCTGGTTTTCCATCGACGCATTGAATTTTTGCTGCAACTCCCGGGCAACCAGTTTGATCACCTTCAGGTGGCCCAAGTAGTGATGGATGTTGTTGAACAACAAATCCAGCAACACATCCAGCGGCGTGTTCAGCCGCTGCCGGGTGCCGAGCCCGTGCAGCGGCGAGTCGTCGGTGGCAATCACCAGCAAACGGCCCGGCGAGAACAGCAAGCCGCAGGACGACACCTCGAAGGCCAGGTTGCCGGCACCGGAATAGTTTTCCGGGCGTTTCCAGATCAGGAACAAGTTGTCGGGGTGAAACTCGATGCGCGACACCTCGTCGGGGTCCAGGGCCGAGGCCAGGGCGTGTTCATCGAGCTTGAAATGGCTGTGCAGCAGGTCCCGCTCGGCGGCGTCGGGGTTGCTGAAGAGCATCACTTCGGCGTCCAGCCGTTCGACTTTGTGCAGGGCGCCGTGGATCAGTTGAAAGCTCTTGATCATCGGCCGTTCACCAGGCCTGGCCGCGGCGCTTGAGTTCCAGGCGGCGGACGAACTCTTCCAGCACCAGTGAATAGAGATCGTCCTGCAAGTAAGCGTCTTCGATGCCGGCGTCCATGTTGGGATTGTCGTTGACCTCGATCACCACCACTTTGTCGCCGGACTGCTTGAGGTCGACACCGTAGAGGCCATCGCCGATCAGGTTCGCAGTCTTCACCGCCAGCTCCACCACTGCCCGCGGTGCTTCGTGAACCGCCAGGGTACGGCATTCGCCATTGATGTCCTGGCCCTTGGCCTTGTGGTTGTAGATCTGCCAATGGCCCTTGGACATGAAGTACTGGCAGGCAAAGATGGGTTTGCGGTTGAGCACGCCGATGCGCCAGTCGTATTCGGTGTAGAAGAATTCCTGAGCCAGCAACAGCACCGAATGCTCGAACAGTTCGGCCGTGGCTTCGAGCAAGGCTTGCTGGCTTTCGACCTTGATCACCCCCCGAGAGAAACAGCCGTCGGGGATCTTCAACACCAGCGGAAAGCCCAACCGTTCGCCGACCCGTTCGAAGTCTTCCGGTCGTTCCTTGTAGAGAATTTCGGTGGCAGGCATGCCGAGTTGATGGCTTTTCAGCAGGTCGGTCAGGTAGACCTTGTTGGTGCAGCGCAGGATCGACGTCGGGTCGTCCATCACCACCAACCCTTCACTCTCGGCTTTCTTGGCGAAGCGGTAGGTATGGTTGTCAACGCTTGTGGTCTCGCGGATCAGCAGCCCGTCGTATTCGGCGATGCGGGCGTAGTCCTTGCGCTCGATCAGCTCGACATCGATGCCGAGGGTCTTACCGACCCGGACAAAGTTGTCCAGGGCCTTGGCGTTGGACGGCGGCAACGCTTCCTGCGGGTCATGCAGGATGGCCAGGTCATAACGGGCCAAGCGTCGGGAGCGTGGCACGCGCCAGATCTTGCGGCTGAAACTGTCCAGGGAGTTGGCGAACTGATCTTCCTGATCTTCGCGCAACTTGTGTAAGGCCCCGGACTTTATGCCTTCGATGTGCCAGCCGTTAGTTCGTCGAAATTCAACTAGCAATATCGGACACGGGAATACTTCAAACAACTGTCGCGCCAGATCCTGCAAGGGCTCGATATTGGTCTTGCCGAAATACAGGGTTAGCGTAAAGCCCTCGGTATCGCTGTAGAGATGATTACTGAGGGCCTTTTCCAAGGGTTTATCCAGATCATCCAGGGCCAGGCCGTACAGCGATTTACGCGTCAGTTCGCTGATGGTCCGCACCGATGGAATGACCTTGTGCCCCCGGGCTTCGGCCAGCAGCGAGCAGTAATACCCGTGCCCCAGGTACTTGTAGCTGCGGCACAGGTTGATCACTTGGACCCGCTTGCCCTGCTCGTTGTCGCGGGTTTGTTCCAAGTATTCCTGGGCCGTGACGATGTCTTCGCTGGGAAAGTAGGACGCCCAGTCTTCCTTGCGTTCGACGATGATAATCAACTGGCTTGAAGTTCTAACCGCATCATTTAAAAAAGTTGCCGGCGGCAAAGTTTGCTCGGATACTTCGCGCCAATGACCTTGTACCGCTGACATAGTGATTGATCCGTTGGAGAACAAGACCTTTCCTATTAAGCACGAACTTTTTCGAAAGTCCCGTTTCGTTACGCAACTTTTACGGTGGTCATATGCATCCTGTCTTTCGCCTGGCGGTCGTTGAAGACTTACCGGCGCTGCTGAAACTCGAAGAGCAATGCTTCACCACGGATCGGCTCAACAGTCGCAGTTTTCAGTGGATGATCACTCGCGCCCATGGACAGCTGTTGGTAGCCGAAGTCGGCGACGTGCTGCTCGGTTACGCGGTGGTGTTGTTCCATCGAGGTACGTCCCTGGCGCGGCTGTATTCGATTGCCATCGCCGCCGAGGCCCGTGGCAATGGTTTGGGCAAACAGTTGCTGGAACGCGTCGAGGCCTGCGCCCTTGAACATGACTGCGCCTACCTGCGGTTGGAGGTGCGCATCGACAACCCGGCAGCGATTGCCTTGTATGAGCGCAACGGTTACCGGCGTTTTGCGCTGATTCATGACTATTACCAGGACCATGCCGACGCGCTGCGCCTTGAGAAGCGCATCCTCCAGCACCGCGACTCGCGCAATATCCAGGTGCCGTGGTACCGACAGACCACCGACTTCACCTGCGGCCCGGCCTGCTTGTTGATGGCCATGGGCGCGTTGCAACAGGGTCGGTTACTGGAGCGGCGTGAAGAACTGCAAATCTGGCGCGAGGCGACCACGGTGTTCATGACTTCGGGCCACGGCGGTTGCAGCCCTCAAGGCCTGGCGCTGGCAGCATGGCACCGAGGGTTTCGGGTGCGACTGCAACTGAGCATGGCCGGGCCACTGTTTCTCGATGGCGTACGCGATGCGCATAAGAAAGATGTAATGCGGTTAGTGCACGAAGAGTTCACCACGCAGCTACAAGAGACTGATGTGGAGCGAGTGATCGGCGGGCCGCTGGATCTTCCGGGTTTACTGGACGGTGGCGGACAACCGCTGGTGCTCATCAGCAGCTATCGACTGACCCGTTCCAAATCGCCGCATTGGGTGATCGTCACCGATTGCGATGACGAGTTCGTCTACCTGCATGACCCGGATGTCGATCACAGCCAGCATCGCCAACCCATGGACTGCCAGCATTTGCCGGTCAGCCATGGGGAATTTGAAAAGATGTGCAGTTTCGGTCGGGGCAAGCTTCGGGCGGCAGTGATCCTGTACGCCCGAACGTGACCAAAAACACCCTTGTAGCAGCTGGCGAAGCCTGCGTCCGGCTGCGCAGCAGTCGTAAAATCAGCCAACGCGGTCATTCAGGTAAACCAAGGTGGCAGAATTGGCGACTGCTACGCAGCCGGACGCAGGCTTCGCCTGCTGCTACAGGTGTCGGTTACTTCAGTCCGATTTTGTACAACGCCCCATCGTCCTCATCGGTCAGCACATACAAATACCCGTCCGGGCCTTGCCGCACATCACGAATGCGCTTGTTGAGTTCGCCCAGCAATCGCTCTTCGTGAACGACCTTGTCGCCCTCGAACTGCAAGCGGATCAACTCCTGGCTCACTAACGCGCCGATAAACACGTTGTGCTGCCAGGCCTTGAAGCGGTCAGCGTCGTAGAACGCCATGCCGCTGAGGCCGGGGGACTTTTCCCAGACATGGCGCGGGGCGATGGTGCCTTCGGCGGTCTTGCCCTTGGCTTCCGGAATCGGCTGGCCGGAATAGTTGATGCCATGGGTTGCCATCGGCCAGCCGTAGTTCTTGCCACGCTCGATGATGTTGATTTCATCGCCCCCCTGAGGACCGTGTTCGTTTTCCCAGAGGGTGCCGGTCCAGGGATTGAGCGCCGCGCCTTGCGGATTGCGCTGGCCATAGGACCAGATTTCCGGGCGTACGCCGGCCTGACCGACAAAGGGGTTGTCATCCGGCACCTTGCCGTCCGGGTAGATCCGCACGACCTTGCCTTGCAGCTTGTCAAGGTCTTGGGCGGTCGGCCGGTCATTGTTCTCGCCAAGGGTGATGAACAGGTAGCCGTCGCGGTCGAACACCAGGCGCGAACCAAAGTGGTTACCGACCGAAAGCTTGGGTTCCTGGCGAAAGATCACTTTGAAATCCTTTATGGCTGTCAGGTCGTCAGACAGACGTCCGCGACCAACCGCCGTCCCGGCCTTGTTGCCCTCACCGCCCCCTTCGGCATACGACAGATAGACTGTGCGGTCTTGCTTGAAGTCGGGCGACAACACCACATCCAGCAAGCCGCCCTGCCCCTTGGCCCAAACCTTTGGCACGCCACTGAGCGGTGCGGAAAGTTTACCGTCGGCGCTGACCACCCGCAGGTTGCCAGGCCGCTCGGTCACCAGCATCCCTTGGCGATCGGGAAGAAACGCCAAGGCCCAGGGATGTTCGAGCCCCTTGGTCATTGTCGTCACCTCAAGGGTGCCCTGTTCGCTTTTAAAATTCTGGGTTGGCGCTGCGAAAACTGGCGCCGTGACGGTGATCAGTGCGCTGGCACACAGTGTGGCCAGAAGGGTTTTACGCAACATGCACGATTCCTTTTGTCGTTCGAATGGCTGGCAAGAACGCTGTCGTGCCGTTCAACGGTTGCTGGTGTCTGCGTCTCGATGAGGTGGGTTGGGAATGAATTTCGGTGGGGTGGCGGGAGGCGAGTGACCCTGGGGATAGCGGTTGCCGACGCCACCATTGTCAAGCGTCGGAGGCCGCGGCACGGGCACTGTGTTCGGCCCACGGATGGTCGGCGCGCTGGGTTGCGTGCCTTGCATGCTGTTGGGATTGGCCCGGCGAATCGGGCTGTTGTAAGGATTGCTGGTGTGGCCCGTCGGGCTCTGGGCCAACAGTAATGAAGAAGGTGGCGATGCGGTGTCAGCCTGGGCCAGATTGCTCAGCACGCCACTCAACGCCAACGCCAACGCCAACGCCAACGCGGTGCAGCCGAGCACAAATCTGTTCATGGGGAGCCTCTCGACATCAGCGTGGATAGAAACTTCGATATCACGCTACGCCCGGGGTTCGGATTTGTTAACTAAAACCTCCTTCACAAGATGTAACACGAGTTGACCCGACCGCCGATACGCCCGCAGGACCGGGTCGCAGCCCGCTGAAACTTTTGCACAGCGTCACAGGTCACCTGAACATCACTCGCGAGAAGACGACCATGGCACGGGCAATCTGGAAAGGCGCGATCAGTTTCGGTCTGGTGCATATCCCTGTGGCGCTGGTCTCGGCGACGTCCTCGCAAGGGGTGGATTTCGACTGGCTCGACAGCCGCAGCATGGACCCGGTGGGCTACAAGCGCGTCAACAAGGCCACCGGCAAGGAAGTGACCAAGGAACACATCGTTAAAGGTGTGCAGTATGAAAAGGGTCGGTATGTGGTCCTCAGCGAAGAGGAAATCAAGTCGGCGCACCCGATGTCCACTCAGACCATCGACATCTTTTCCTTTGTCGACAGCGAGCAGATCCCCCTGCAAAACATTGATACGCCCTACTACCTCGCGCCGGATAAACGCGGTGGCAAGGTCTATGCGCTGTTGCGCGAAACGTTAAGCAAAACCAATAAAGTCGCCCTGGCTCATGTTGTGCTGCACACGCGCCAGCACCTCGCCGCGCTGATGCCGCTGGAATCGGCAATGGTATTGGTGATGCTGCGCTGGCCCGCCGAAGTGCGAAGTCTGGACACCCTCGAGCTGGGCAGTGAAGTCACCAAGCCCGAACTGGCCAAGGGTGAACTCGACATGGCCAAACGACTGGTTCAGGACATGAGCGCAGACTGGAAACCCGAGGATTATCGCGACAGTTTTGAAGACAAGATCATGGCGTTGGTTGAGAAGAAGGCTAATGAAGGCAAGATCGAGGATGTCGAAACAGCGACTGGCGAAGAGGAGCGCAAAACCGCAGACGTTATCGATCTGACCGAGCTGCTTAAACGCAGCCTCGGCGGCAAGAGCTCCGGTAAGACCAAACCGGCGGCTAAACCTGCCGCGCAGAAAAAAGCCACGAAGACGTCTCGTGGCTGATTGATGGTTTTGCGGTGGATGTTATGGCCCCATCGCGAGCAAGCTCGCTCCCACATTGGCTCTGTGTTGTTCACAAATAGTGTGATCACAGAAGTTCCAGTGTGGGAGCGAGCTTGCTCGCGATGGCGTCTTCTGACGTAACACAAAACTCAGATCAAGACGAAAATCGCCAGCAATCCGCCGAAAATCGCCCACTTTTCGATGTAATAGAGCTTGCGGTTGCGCTTCTTGAGCGCTTTGCCGCGAAGGCGAATCTTGTAGATTTTGGCGAACAAGCGGTTGATACCGCCGGTCTTGTCACCCGCATCGTTTGGTGCGCCCGCCGCCGACATCACATTACGGCTGAACCAGCCATTCAACGCCGTCGCCCAGCGATACTTCATCGGCCGCTCAACGTCGCAGAACAGAATGATGCGGTTGTGCTCGGTGGTGTTTTCGGCGTAATGGATGAAGGTCTCGTCGAACATGACCGCTTCACCGTCGCGCCAGTGGTAGTTCTCGCCATCGACGTTGATGTAGCAACCGGCATCGTTCGGTGTTTCCAGGCCCAGGTGATAGCGGTAGGAACCGGCATACGGATCGCGGTGACGGACCAGTTTCGAACCCGGTGGCAGCTCGGCGAACATCGCGGCCTTGATCGAGCCGATGCTTTGCACCAATTCCGTTGTGCGCGGGCAAAGTTTCATGGCCGAAGGATGGCTGTCGCCGTACCACTTCAGGTAAAAACGTTTCCAGCCAGTCTTGAAGAACGAGTTGAAGCCGACGTCGTCGTAGTGATTCGAGCGCTTGATCTCCCCGGCCCTGAGCAGGTTTTGGCCCTCGGCGCGAATTTCTTCCCAATGGTCCTGTAACGGACTCAGATCAGGAAAGTCGGCCGGGTTCAGATAAGGCTTGTTGGGGATTTTCGAGAACAGATAAAGGAAGCAGTTGATCGGCGCCAGAAACGTCGAGTGGTCGCTCAGTTGGCGGCCCAGCTTGTGGCGCACACGTCCGCGCAAGTGGACGTACGCAATGGATACAACGTAAATAGCGGCAATGATCAATTTCACAAAAATCGTCACACGTCAGAAGTGAACAAACTGCGTCCCTAGCCGGCCGATCGGCCCGAGGGTCTTGTACAGCGTCTGAATACGAAACAGCGCGTCCTTGAGCCTATGCCGCCTGTCGGCATCGGGTGATAGATGGCATTTTAGCCACAGTTTGTAACCAATAGTTAACCTTCAACGGTGAAAATCTGTCCGCTGGTGCTGCCAAAGTGGCCGTGCGGCCTTAACGCCCTATCGTTTAAAGAGCCAGACCAGTACAATCGCCGCCAAACATTACGCGCCCCCCTTGGTTGATGACGGGAAAGAACCCCGTTTCAGCGCACTTCGACTCGGGCCAAGCGCTCCATATGCTGCTGTCCACTTATTGCCAGATGGACCTTCCGCTTCTGACCGGGATGCATTTCCTGTGGTTCGAATACCGGAAACGGGTACTGAATCGGTACTGCCGCAACCCTAGCTACTCTGAATGCTTCGCAGGAAAAACCTTTGATCTCTACAGCTAACATCACGATGCAGTTCGGCGCCAAGCCGCTATTCGAAAACGTTTCGGTCAAATTCGCCGCGGGCAACCGCTACGGCCTGATCGGCGCCAACGGTTGCGGCAAGTCGACTTTCATGAAAATCCTCGGCGACGACCTCGAGCCGTCCGGCGGCCAGGTCATGCTCGAGCCGAACGTGCGTCTGGGTAAATTGCGCCAGGACCAGTTCGCTTACGAAGAATTCACCGTGATCGATACCGTGATCATGGGCCACGAAGAGCTGTGGAAGGTCAAGGCCGAGCGCGACCGTATCTACTCGCTGCCGGAAATGACCGAAGAAGACGGCATGGCCGTTGCGGAACTGGAAACCGAATTCGCCGAAATGGACGGCTACACTGCCGAATCCCGTGCCGGCGAATTGCTGCTGGGCCTGGGCATCGGCATCGAGCAGCACTTCGGCCCGATGAGCGAAGTGTCCCCAGGCTGGAAACTGCGCGTATTGCTGGCTCAGGCGCTGTTCTCCGATCCTGAAGTGCTGTTGCTCGACGAACCGACCAACCACCTGGACATCAACACCATCCGCTGGCTGGAAAACATCCTGACCCAGCGCTCCAGCCTGATGATCATCATCGCTCACGACCGTCACTTCCTGAACAGCGTCTGCACCCACAAGGCAGACCTCGATTAAG
>NZ_JBIWAM010000028.1:13329-72885 GCF_044760065.1 Pseudomonas sp. NPDC098740
CCCGGTCAACTACGACGAGTACATGACCGTGGCGACCCAGTCCCGCGAGCAACTGCTGTCGGACAACGCCAAGAAGAAAGCGCAGATCTCCGAACTGCAATCGTTCGTCAGCCGCTTCTCGGCCAACGCCTCGAAAGCCAAGCAGGCCACTTCCCGCGCGAAGGCGATCGACAAGATCCAACTGGCCGAAGTCAAGCCCTCGAGCCGTGTGAGCCCGTTCATCCGTTTCGAACAAACCAAGAAGCTGCACCGTCAGGCGGTCATCGTCGAGCGCATGGCCAAAGGCTTTGACGGCAAGACACTGTTCAAGGACTTCAGCTTCCAGGTTGAAGCTGGCGAGCGCGTGGCGATCATCGGCCCGAACGGTATCGGTAAAACCACCCTGCTGCGCACCCTGGTCAACGAACTGACCCCGGATGCCGGTACCGTGAAGTGGACCGACGCCGCAGAACTGGGCTACTACGCCCAGGACCACGCGCACGACTTCGAAGACGACTGCAACCTGTTCGACTGGATGGGTCAATGGACCCAGGGCGGTGAGCAAATCGTTCGCGGCACCCTCGGCCGGATGCTGTTCTCCAACGACGAGATCCTCAAGTCGGTCAAGGTCATCTCCGGTGGTGAGCAAGGTCGCATGCTGTTCGGCAAGCTGATCCTGCAAAAGCCGAACGTGCTGATCATGGACGAACCGACCAACCACTTGGACATGGAATCCATCGAGGCGCTGAACCTGGCGCTGGAGAACTACCCGGGCACGCTGATCTTCGTCAGCCACGACCGTGAGTTCGTATCGTCCCTGGCCACCCGCATCATCGAACTCAGCCCTAGCGGCGTGATCGATTTCAGCGGCACCTATGACGATTACCTGCGTAGCCAGGGCGTTGTGTTCTAAGCGTCTGCTGCAATTGAAAAGCCCTGTCCTGGTGACGGGGCTTTTTATTGTCTGAAGATCAAAAGATCGCAGCCTTCGGCAACTCCTACTTTGGAATGCGCCCCCCCTTGTAGGAGCTGCCGAAGGCTGCGATCTTTTGATTTTAGTTAGCCTGCTTCCTTTTATTTGCAGCCCGCGCCATGATGCAGTTCTCCTACCGCCGCCCGCGAACGAGCCCTTATGTCTGTGCAGCAACTGCCACCACAAAGCTCCATGGCGATCACCCTGCAGATCGTCTCTATCGTCTTCTATACCTTTATTGCCTTCCTCTGCATCGGTCTGCCGATTGCGGTATTGCCGGGCTACGTCCACGAACAGCTGGGTTTCAGTGCGATCATCGCGGGGCTGACCATCGGCTCGCAGTACCTGGCCACCCTGCTCAGCCGCCCGATGGCCGGGCGCCTGTCGGACAGCATCGGCACCAAGCGGGCGATTGTTTACGGGTTATCGGGGATTGTGTTGAGTGGCGCGCTGACGTTGATTTCAACGCTGCTGCAAAGTTTTCCGTTGCTGAGCCTGTTGATCCTGATCGCCGGCCGCTTGTTGCTGGGGATTGCCCAGGGATTGATCGGGGTCGGCACCATCAGTTGGTGCATGGGTCAGGTGGGCGCTGAACATACCGCGCGATCGATCTCCTGGAACGGCATCGCCTCGTACGGCGCCATCGCCATCGGTGCACCGCTGGGCGTGGTGATGGTTGGCGAGCTGGGGTTCGCCAGTCTTGGGATCGCGCTGTCGGTGCTGGCGCTGACGGCGTTGTTGCTGATCCGAAACAAACCCTCGGTGCCGGTGATTCGCGGCGAGCGCCTGCCGTTCTGGGCAGTGTTCGGGCGCATTGCGCCGTTCGGCGCGAGCCTGAGCCTCGCCTCCATCGGTTACGGCACGTTAACCACTTTTATTACCCTGTATTACGTCAGCCGCGGCTGGGCCGACGCGGCTTATTGCCTGACGGTGTTCGGCGTGTGTTTCATTCTGGCGCGACTGTTGTTCATCTCCAGCATCAGCCGTTTCGGTGGGTTCACCTCGGCCATTGCCTGTATGAGCATTGAAACGGTGGGCCTGGTGTTGCTGTGGCTCGCGCCTTCGACCGGTTATGCGCTGATCGGCGCAGGCCTGACCGGGTTCGGTCTGTCGCTGGTGTATCCGGCGCTGGGGGTCGAAGCGATCAAGCAAGTGCCCAACTCCAGTCGCGGGGCGGGATTGAGTGCTTACGCGGTGTTTTTCGATCTGGCGCTGGCGATTGCCGGGCCGTTGATGGGCGCGGTGGCGTTGAACCTTGGGTACACGTGGATTTTCTTCAGCGCGGCATTGTTATCGGTGTGCGGGCTAGGCCTAACCTTGATACTGAAACGCCGCGCAGTAACCTGACGCATGCAATCCCTGTGGGAGCGAGCTTGCTCGCGATGGCGCCCTCAAATTCAACATGGATGTTGGCTGACAGACCGCTATCGCGAGCAAGCTCGCTCCCACAGGGATTAAGTGGTGGTCATAAAATCATTGATCGGCGGTCTGCATTCCGGCCCGGGTCGGTTTGCCAAGCGCATGAGAGAAGAAACGCCCAGCTTCGGAAATCATGTTGCGATGGATGTCTTTGCGATCGACGCCATCGGCATCGGTGCACAGCGCCGGCATAGCGATGATTTGTTCTTCATTGCAAGGCGCCATAAACACAAAGTGCCCTGCCCCCGCCAGCAACTTGAAGTCCGGTGCGATCGGCAGTTTGCGCGCCAGGGCGGCGGCATTCTTGTCGAACGCCACCAGTTTGTCGCCGTCACCGCTGTAGAGCAGGACCGGCACGTGCACGTCGGCCAGGGTATGGCGACCAAACTTCAGGCTCAGCGGCGCCATGAGCAGCAAGGCGCGAACCCGAGGGTCAGCCACCGGTTGCAAGTCATCGCGGTCAGCAATCAATTCGCCTTGGGTGTTGCAGGCATCGCGGTCGTCCGGACGTTCCTGACAATAGCGGCGCAGTCGGTCCAGGTCTGGTGTCGCGCCGGACAGAATCAGCGCCGTCTCCCCGCCCGCCGAATAACCGATCACACCGACCTGATCGGCATTGACGAAGGGCGCGAGCATTCGATCGCCCAGCGTCGCGGTAATGGCTTCGGAAATCTGGATGGGCCGACCGTAAAGGTTACTCAACGTACCGAGGCGGCTGTGGTCTTTGGAGTTGTCACCGGGATGGGTCACCGCCACCACCACAAACCCTTTGCGTGCCAGCGACGTGGCGAGGTCGTTTAAAGCCAGCGGGGTTCCGGTGTTGCCGTGGGACAGCATCAGCATCGGAAAACGACCGATGGCGACTGGGGTGTCTTCGCCCGCTTCGACCGTGTAGCCCTCGATGAGGCTGGAGTGCTCCTTGTCGCTGGAGGGATAGAAGGCGATGGCGCGCATCGGCTGCAAGTCCAAAGGGTCAAGAAAACTCATCTCATGGAAGCCGACGCTCCAGTGAGGATGCGGCGCAGGCGCGGCGTGCACTGAGTTCAGGCTGCTGAGCAGACAAATCAGTAAAGTTGCACAAAGACGCACCATGGGAGGCTCACCTGGCTAATGACCGGGGACGTTAACCCTCGACTGCATAACTTGGGCCACTTTTTAATGAAATTCCGAAATAGCCAGAAACAAAAAACTCCGTATCTGGCACTTGCGTGATCAGAATACAGAGTTTTTTGGGTATTGCCCGAGCTGTTTGATTTTCTTTACACAAGCCTTACGCGGCGGCGAACAACTGCTCGCTGATTTGCGTCTGGGCGTCGCTCATGGCTTTGGTACGAACTTCGTCACCGTAGGCAAGGCCATGGGCACGGACGAACTCGAGGTCAGTGATACCGATGAAGCCGAACAGCACCTTCAAGTACTCTTCGTGAGCCACGCCCGTGGCCTGACCAGCATGCAGACCGCCGGAAGTCGATACGATGACGACTTTCTTGCCACCGCACAGGCCTTCAGGACCGGCTTCGGTGTAACGGAAGGTCTGACCGGCAACGGCGATGCGGTCGATCCAGGCCTTGAGTTGGGTCGGGATGGTGAAGTTGTACATCGGAGCTGCAATCACCACGGCATCGGCGGCGAGGAATTCGGCCAGGGTGGTGGCGCTCAGCTCGGCTTCGTGTTGCTGCGCGGCGTTACGCAGTTCAGCGGTGGTGCCGGCGGCAACCAGGGTCGTGGCGGAGAAATGGCTGATGGCATCGGCGGCCAGGTCGCGATAGGTCACCACGGCAGTCGGCTCTGCGGTTTGCCAGGCTTTAACGACTTCGCTACTCAGCTGACGGGAAGCCGAGTTGTCACCAAGAATGCTCGAATCGATATGCAGCAGTTTCATGTGGGATCTCCAGGTGAGGATCGCTACGAGGCGATCTGATGGGGAGAATCCTACAGGCGAAACCAATAGCTGATTAGACTGCAACAATGCGATAGTTCGTCCCACTGATAGAACAATCGAGCTCACACCATGCAAGACCTCAATGATCTCTACTACTTCGCCAAGGTGGTTGAAGCCGGCGGCTTCGCTGCGGCCGGGCGTTTGCTCGGAATTCCCAAGTCGCGGTTGTCGCGGCGCATCGCCGAGCTGGAAGAGCGTCTCGGCGCGCGCCTGCTGCAACGCACCACCCGACAACTGAAGTTGACCGCCGTGGGTGAACGTTACCTGCGGCACTGTCAGGCAATGCTGCTGGAAGCCGAAATGGCCGACGAAGCCGTCGCCAGTATGTCCAGCGAACCTCGCGGGCGTTTGCGGGTGTCCTGCCCCGTCGGGCTGGCCCACCAAATTCTGCCGACAGTGATTAGCGATTTCCTTGAAAAGTTTCCTCAGGTTCAGCTGGAAGTCATGCTGCTCAATCGTCGCGTCGATCTGGTGACCGAGGGCGTCGATGTCGCGCTGCGGGTGCGTGAGTTGGGCGATGAGGATCCGCTGCTAGTCACCCGACGTTTGCGCCAGGCGCAGATGGCGATGGTCGCCAGCCCCGGTTTTTTGCACGGACGTGAAATCAACCACCCCGAAGACCTGAAAAACCTGCCCGTGCTCGGCGCCCTGGAAGCCGACCGCCTGGTGCATATCCGCATGCTCGACCAACAGGGCAAAAGCTGCGATCTCACCCTTGAAGCGCGATTGGGCATCGATGACTTTATCGTGCGCAAGGCCTGCACCCTCGCCGGCCAGGGTTTTACCATGCTGCCGATGATGTATTGCGAGCAGGAACTGGAAAACGGCTCGCTGGTACAGTTGCTACCCGACTGGTCGTTGCCTGGCGGCTGGCTGCAAGCGGTCTACCCTCATCGGCGCGGGGTGATGCCGGCCGTACGCGCGTGGCTCGACCATTTGATCGAATCATTCAATGCCTGTGGGGACCGACTGATATGAAGGCTGGACGTATGAGCGAGGAGGATGTCACGCAATTCTGTCTCGCGCTGCCGGGTGCGCGGGAAGACTACAAGTGGGGTGGCGTACGGGTGTTTTCGATTGCAGGGAACAAGATGTTTGCCTTGCAGAATCTGCGGGGCGAATCCCTGGCCTTCAAGGTCGACAAGGACTTGTTTCTCGGTCATTGCGACCGCCCGGGAATCCGCCCGGCGCCGTATCTGGCGCGGGCTCAGTGGATCATCATGGAAACGCCCTACCCGTTGGGCCCTGAAGAGCTGCAAGGCTTGTTGCAGCGTTCCCATCAATTGGTGGTGAGCAAGTTGCCCAAGCGCACCCAGGTCGGACTGCTGCTTTAAAGCAGCGCGAAAAGATGGGCGCCGAGAAACAGCTGGTCGATCCAGAACACCTGATGCATCAGCACGATGATCCAGAACACCAACTGAAACGAGAGCTTGCGCGTCTTGTGCCGAAACAGCTGCTGCGCCAGCAAGGCGCCCGGCCAGCCTCCGGCGAGTTCCACCGCATGCAGCACGTTCTCCGGTGTGCGCCAACTGTCGGCGCGCGCCTTGCGCTTGTCGCTCCAGTACAGCAAGAACGCCAGCAGGCTGACGACCCCGTACGCCGCCAACGGAATCACGGAAACCCCGCGCAGCCACAACGACATCGAGCCGTACAGCGGCAGCGCGCACAGGACCGCAAACACCAACAACTTCAGCTGAAGATTGCGAATCTCTCCTGCGGGTTTGCGTCCGGGCTTGTTGCGTGCGCTGGCGTCATTCATGGCTTGACCGCGGCCCAGTCAACCCAGCCGAACTGCCAGGTGGCCAGGATGAGCAGGCCGAACGCGATGCGATACCAGGCAAACGCCGCATAGCTGTGGCTGCCAATGAACACCAGCAAGGCTCTGACAGCAATCATCGCGAAGATGAACGCCGTGACGAAACCGATCGCGAACACCGGAAAATCAGACGGAACGAACAGGTCGCGATACTTGTAGCCCGAGTACACCGCTGCGCCGACCATCGTCGGCATCGCCAGGAAGAAAGAAAACTCGGTGGCGGTCTTGCGTGACAAGCCGAACAGCAAACCGCCAATGATCGTCGAGCCGGAACGCGAGGTCCCTGGGATCATTGCCAGGCACTGGGCGAAGCCAACTTTCAGGGCGTCTTTCCAGGTGATTTCGTCGACGGTGTGGGCATGCACTTCATGCTGACGCTGCTCAGCCCACAGCATGACGATACCGCCCACGACCAACGCCGTGGCAACGGTGATCGGGTTGAACAGATACTCGTGGATCAGATCAGCGAAAATCACCCCCAATACCACGGCCGGCAGGAAGGCGATCAGCAGGTTCGCGGTAAAGCGTCGAGCGCTCGGCTGGGTCGGCAAACCGATGACCACGTCGAAGATCTTGCGGCGGAACTCCCACACCACCGCCAGGATCGCGCCCAACTGGATAATGATGTTGAAGGCCATAGCCCGCTCGCCACCGAAGTCGAGCAGGTCAGCCACAATGATCTGGTGCCCGGTACTGGATATCGGCAAAAACTCCGTCAGCCCTTCTACAACCCCAAGAATCAATGCCGAAAAGGCAGTCCAAAGATCCATCAATCCCCCAAGAAGCGATGCGCCACGGCATGCCCCGTTAATATTTTTTCCGAACGTTTACTGCGATCAGCCTAGCTGAAGTCCCGCGCGCGCAGGATCCAGACGAAACCATAAAAATTCCGTGAAAAATCAACTTGGATTCAGGTTTTTCCGTGCGGGGCCGAAATCCTATCAGACAAGTCTGATTAACGCTGCCGCGTTATTGGACTTGGGTCGGATATAACCGATTGGCAAAGTGTGGTTGGATGCTGGCGATCATTTATTACAAGAAAAAGAATCCGGAGTGACAGCGTTATGAACAGCTTGCGCAGTATGTCGATCAGCCGACGCTTGTGGCTCATCTTGATCGTGGCCGTCCTGATGCTAATGACGTTGGGCGTCTTGATGCTCAAGCAGATTCACGATGACCTGTACCACGCCAAGGCTCAGAAAACCCAGCATGTGGTGCAAACCGCCAGTGGCATTCTGACCTATTACCACGACCTCGAAACCGCCGGCACGCTCACCCGCGATGCTGCACAGAAGCAGGCTCTGAGCGCCGTTCGCGGTCTGCGTTATGACCAGAGTGACTACTTCTGGATCAATGACCTGACGCCGGTGATGATCATGCACCCGGCCAACCCGAAGCTTGATGGCCAGAACCTCTCGGCGATCCGCGACCCGGACGGTTTTGCCCTGTTTAACGAAATGGTCGCCGTCGCCAAGACCAAGGGTGCCGGCACCGTCGACTATCGCTGGCCGAAACCGGGCGCCAGTGCACCGGTTGAAAAAACCTCCTACGTCAAACTGTTCGACCCCTGGGGCTGGGTGATCGGTTCGGGCGTGTATATCGATGACATGCAGGCCGAGTTCTATGGTCAGGTCTGGAAGGCCTCGTTCGTGGGGCTGGTGATTGCCCTGTTCATGGCGCTGCTGGTCATCCTGATTGCCCGCAGCATCGTGCGTCCACTGCAGGAAACCGTGAACGCCATGGCCAACATCGCCAGCGGCGAGAGCGACCTGACCCGCAGCCTCGATACCCATGGCCAGGATGAAGTCACGCAATTGGCACGCCACTTCAACGCCTTCACTGCCAAGCTGCGACTGGTGATCAGGGAACTGCAAGTGTCCGCCAGTGCCCTGGGCCAGTCTTCCAGCGAACTGGGCAACGACGCCGTCCAGGCCCAGCAACGCAGTCAGCAACAGTCCCAGCAAATGGAACTGGTGGCCACGGCAATCAATGAAGTGACGTATGGCGTGCACGACGTCGCGAAAAACGCCGAGCACGCCGCCAGCGAAATGCGCGATGCCGAGTCTCAGGCGCAGCAAGGTCAGGTCAACATCGATGGCAGCCTGCAACAGATCGACAAGCTGTCGTCCACCATCGATCAGGCGGTGGAAGTGATTCGTACCCTGGCCGCCGAAAGCACGCAGATCGGCAGCGTCCTCGAAGTGATCCGCTCCATCGCCGAGCAAACCAACCTGCTGGCCCTCAACGCGGCCATCGAGGCCGCCCGGGCCGGTGAGCAAGGTCGCGGTTTTGCGGTGGTGGCCGATGAAGTGCGACTGCTGGCCCAGCGTACCCAGAAGTCCACGGCCGAGATCCAGTCGATGATCGAACGCCTGCAAAGCCACTCCGAAGCGGCGGTCAAAGTGATCGGCGACAGCAGCCGTGCATCGCAGTTGACCATCGAGCAGGCCGGCCTGGCCGGTGCAAGCCTGAATGCCATTGGCCAGGCGCTGCGCAATCTCAATGGGTTGAACGCCTCCATCGCCAGCGCAACCTTGCAACAGGCGCATGTGGTCGAGGACATCAACCAGAACGTCACCCAGGCCGCTGGTTTGTCCCACAGCACAGCGCTGGCGGCCGAACAGTCGAGCGTGGCCAGCGTTCACCTGAAGGAATTGAGTGAGCAGTTGAACGGGCTGCTCAAGCAGTTCCGGGTGTAACCCGAAAAGATCGCAGCCTGCGGCAGCTCCTACAAGGAAATGCGTTCGGCGTAGGAGCTGCCGCAGGCTGCGATCTTTTGATCTTCAAACTTCGCTCCTTCCCGTTACAATCCGCCCCCTCTTCGACTTCTCCCAAGGAACCTCCATGTCCGGGCTTGAACTGTTTGCCGCTGCCCTCGGTGTCATTGCCGTCTGGTTGACGGTCAAACAGAACCCTTGGTGCTGGCCGATCGGTCTGGTCATGGTGCTGCTTTATAGCTGGATCTTTTTTGAGGTGAAGCTCTACTCGGACATGCTCCTGCAGGTGATCTACGCCGCATTGCAACTCTATGGCTGGTGGCAGTGGACGCATGCGGGGGGCGCGCACCATGGTCGGCAGGTCAGCCTGCTCGACGGTAAATCGGTCGCTATCAGTCTGGTCATTGGAGCGGTCGGCAGTCTGTTGCTGGGCGCTGCAATGGCGAACTGGACCGATGCCGCACAACCCTGGCTCGATGCGGCACTGACTGGCTTCAGCCTGGTGGCGCAGTTATGGATGGCGCAAAAACGCGTTCAATGCTGGCCGCTGTGGTTCACCCTGGATGTGATCTTCGTCGGGCTGTTTATCTACAAAGACCTGTACTTGACCGCCGGGCTCTACGCGCTGTTCGCCCTGATTGCTGTGCAAGGCTGGCGGGAATGGCGGGTCGATCCGGCGTTGCGCACATGAAAGTTCTGGTACTCACAGGCCCCGAATCCAGCGGCAAGAGTTGGCTGGCAGCCGAGTTACAGCAGCAGTTCGGCGGGGTCCTGGTAGACGAATATGTACGCTGGTTCATCGAACAAAACCCACGAGATACCTGCCTGGCCGATATTCCGCAAATCGCCCGAGGGCAGCTGAAATGGGAGGACGAGGCACGCGCCCGGCAGCCGCATTTGCTGATTCTCGACACTCACTTGCTGAGCAACATCCTCTGGAGCCAGACCTTGTTTGGCGCTTGCCCGACGTGGATCGAGCAAGCATTGCTGGCACGGCACTACGACCTGCATTTGCTGCTGAGCCCTGAAACCGTGGCCTGGCATGACGACGGGCAGCGTTGCCAACCGCAACTGGCAGAACGCCAGGCGTTTTTCCAGGCCAGCCGCCAATGGCTTGACCTGCACCGCCAGCCTTGCCAGGTGCTGCAAGGTGATTGGAAACAGCGCAAGGACGCGGCATTCGAGGCTGTGACCCGCTTGCTCAAGGCCTGACCGGGTACCCGCCCTGCCGCAAATGTCCATTCCTGAAACACTCACCTCTGCGCAAACCCGCGAGTTAAAGCGGCTCAAGCACGCCGGCAAGAAAATGTTAAGCCACTGATACAACCTGCCTTCAGCGCCCTTTAGCGAGCAATGCCGCCAGCATGGACGGCACTTTTGCGTGGCTCTGTCTCAGTGGCGTTACAATTTTTTTTTTGACAACCTCAACAATTAAAGCCAACCAACTGTTTTTAAAAGAAAAACAAAAACCGGCACATCTTCTGCTCTCTTCCTCGTAACGCTGATAAGGGTCCAGCGTTCCACTTACAGAAGGAATTGCCGCCGTGGGGAAATTTGATAAAAGCATCTACACCCTCCTGCTGATCGGATTCGCACTGAGCTCAGGTGTCTGCCTGCCTGTACAGGCTGACAACGGCATCATCATTATCAAACGTGATGTCCAGCCGCGCATGGCAACACGTGCGCCGCTGATTCCCGACCCTAGCCCCACGACCGCCAATGCCAACCCGTCCAAACAAATCATCAGTCAAACGAACGAGTTGAGCGACGGCGACTTTGCCGGTGTTGCCAGTGGTGCAGGCATCTCCCGCCTGGTCACTCAAAACACCAACAACCTGGGCGGCAATATCAGCAACCAGACCCAGCTTTCCAACCTCCCCGCTGGACGCTCGGGAAATGCCGGAAACGGTATTGCCAACATGGTTAATTCAAGCGTCCAGCAAGGCCTGGGTGCTCTGAAAGTCATAACGGGAGACCGTTAAGATGAATCGTACGCTGCTGATTATCGCCATGTTTTGCAGTGCATCGACCTTTGCCCAATCTCCCGTCATCAATAACGCCGACATCGACGGCTCGGGCACACAGTACCAGGGCAACCTCGCGGTCAACCAGGCCGCCGGCGATCTCCAGCAACAGGCTAACGCCCGGGCCATCGCCGTTGGCCATGGAGCCAGCGCGACCACACAGATTCGCCAACGGCTGCGTACGGTGGTCGACCCCAGGATCGATGCTCGATCCAGCATTCAAGGCGACTCCTTCAGCCACGGCAACGGCGTACTGGGCGTCAACCAGAGCGCGGGCGCCAGCAACCAGCAAGCCAATGCCCTGCGGATAAGCATTGGCACACAGCCGCAAAGTATCGACGACAGCGTCCTCAGGCAACAGAACGTGGCGCTGATCACTAACTCCGATCCAACTGACTCTGCACCAGGCTATCGCCAGGTCGCTACCAGCGATCAGGCCTTCACCGGTAGCCGTGGGGTGATCCAGTTGAATCAGAGCGCCGGGGTGGGAAACCGAACGGCCAACACCCTGAGCGTCCGGGTCACGGATTGACCCAAACAGGTAGGTACAACACTTAACCTAAAATAAGTACGGAGAATCACCATGAAACCTTCGATGGCAATAAAGCCTCTGGTTTTTGCAATTGCTGCGGTCTTGGCTGTAGCTGCACAAGCGGGTCAGAACGATCGACGTGGTAACCATAATGGTCATCATAACGGTGGCCACCACACTCCTCCTCCAACCTGGATCCAAACCAAAGCGACCGCCAATGCAAACGATAGGCAGACCAGTACCGGCAACCGCATCCACAACGAAGGGACTCAGAACTCAGCCGAGATGAACAGCTCTGCCTCAGGCGCGAGCGGCAACGTCGGCGTCAACGTGGCAGCAGGCGCGGGCAACCAACAAGACAACGCGGCCGCCATCGCAAACGCTGGCTCCGACTCCAGTCTCGATAACAGCTTTGTGTTCGGCACTTCCCAAGCCAGCGCTAGAGTCTCGCAATACAGCAACAATAATAAGGTCAACAACTACGGCGTCACAAACTCTGCCGTGATGAGCGGATCGGGCGATGGCAGTAGCGGCAACATGGGTATCAACATTGCTGGCGGCGACCTCAACCAGCAGAAAAACACCATGGCAATTGCCAACTCCAATGCCCCGCTGGGTAACGCAACAGCCACCGCCTCTGCCAATCAAAACGGTCCTGGCCTGATAGTGAATAACACCGCTGATCGGACCTACCGCGTAGATACGATTACCGTTACCAACACGGCCAGCGGTAGTTTCTCTAAAGATAAGTCATTCGAGCTTAGCGGCAGTGAAAGCGCTTCTTCGAGCTGGGCCGCGGCCGGAGCCAAGAGCTCTAATTCCAGCGGTTCCCTTAGCGTTGATATAAGCGGTTCGAAGAGCAGCAATGCGAGCGGTTCCAACAGCAGTTCTGCGAGCGGTTCTAACAGCAGTTCTGCAAGCGGTTCCAACAGCAGTAGTGCAAGCGGTTCTTCGAGTGCATCCTTGAACGCTTCCCTGGGCGCTACTTTGGACATTGATACGGCGGCTTCCAGTTCCACTACCGTCAACAATGGCTTTGGCGATCGCACCCGCAGCAGGAGTTCCGAGGCATCGCTTAGCGCATCGCTTGACGCAACGCTTGACGTAGCGGTAAACAAATCGTTCGACAAATCGAGCGAATCCTCGTTCGACAGATCTCGCGACTCCTCGTACGACAGATCTCACGAATCCTCGTACGACCAATCGCGCGATTCCTCGTTCGAAAAATCGTTCGATAAGTCGTTCGAGAAATCGAACGCCTCCTCGTTCGAAAAATCGGCCAGTAAATCGTCCGAATCCGAGTTCGCAAAAGCGGGAAGCTTCAGTGAGAGCAGTTCATTTGATTTGAGCAACACCTACTCCTATCAAGTGCTGACTCCAACTGGCTGGGCAAACCCTGTGACCAACACTGCAACCCTGAGCGGTTCGGTGAATGGTGGCAGTGGCAACCTGGGCGTCAACGTGGCTGCCGGTGTGGGTAACCAACAAAGCAACTCGCTGGCCATTTCCAATCAGTCGTTCTAATTGCTGTCTCTGGAGGCCCCCTTATGGGGGCCTTTTTTCAACACAACCAGAAGGCATCCCACTATGCGCATTATCGCCTTGGCATTTTTGCTTTGCGTGACCAGTGTTAGCGAGGCTGCACAAATACCGCTTTCCGTCCTGCCGGGCGGCGCGGTGGTGTTCAAGCCGATCCAAAGCGTGCGTGAGCGCAAGTTTGCCGACCTGGTCCAACAGAAAACCGACTTCAGTTGCGGCGCAGCTGCGCTGGCAACGGTATTGCGTCAGGCCTATTGGCTGGACGTGAACGAAGAACAAATCATCGAAGGCATGCTGGCACACTCCGATCAGGATCTTGTCCGCGTCCAGGGCTTTTCCATGCTCGACATGAAGCGCTACGTGGAAAGTATCGGCATGCGGGCCCGTGGTTACCGGGTTGCGCAGGAAACGTTGAGCGAGATCAGAATTCCGGTTGTGGTACTCATGGATATCCGTGGCTACAAACATTTTGTGGTTATGCAAAGAGTTCATAAGGGCTGGGTCTATATCGGAGATCCGGTACTCGGTCATAAACGTTACAAAGTCGAAGACTTTGTAAAAGGCTGGAACGGCATCATCTTTGCCATCATCGGCCAGGGCTACGACAAAACCAATGCGTTGCTCGACCCACCCCTGCCACTGACCGCCAAGAACCGCATCAACACCTTCAGCCCGGTGCAAGACGCAGAGTTGATGGATTTCGGATTCATCCAAAGCGACTTCTTCTAATAACAAGGGAGCACGACGCTCCGGGAGCATTCCCATGAAGACTCCAATCTGGCTGGCGATGGTTTGCCTGGCCACCAGCCTGCCGACCCAGGCACAGATATTCAAACCCATTGAACTTAACGATCTCGAATTGGCAACCCTGCGAGGCCGCTATGTCATGCCGGGACGGATCGTCAGTTTCGGCATTGTCATGACCAGCACTTGGCAAAATGCCAACGGTGAACTGATCGGGGCAACTTCCTCGATGCAAATTCAACAATCGACCATCACGCCACAGTTCTATGTGTCGATAATCAACGAAAAAGGTAATGGCTCAGCGAGTTCGCAAGGCACCGGTACCGTCATTGGCGGCAGCGGCCTCAACAGCACCGAAGGCGTCACTCAAGTCGTGCGTGCTGCCGGCGACCATAACACTGCCTACAACAACGTTGATATCAACGTCACAAGGGCTAACCAAGCGCCAACAACGCAACAGCAGGGCCAGGCATTGGCCGCAGGCTCGACGTTGGTCGGCGCCAATGGCGCGGGCTCGCTGAGCATTTCCTCGGCCGGTACGGGTGTGCAACTCAACATCGTGGCCAACAACAACCAGGGCAGTACCGTACAACGCCTGGGCCAGGGTGGGCTGATGCAGAACACGACTTTGCTCGGCGGTGGCAACCAGGTCCGCAACCTCACGTCCCTCAATGTCGTGCTGCGTGACAACGTGGCGACAGCCGGGTCGCTGAACGGCAACCTGGACCAGCTCAAAGGTCTTCGCACTCAAGGATTCTGATCTACGCTCAGTCTCATCAGATGAAGTCAGAAGGGACGGCTAATCCATGCACCGATCGTTAACGTTCAGAGCTATCGTTTGTTTGAGTAGCCTGGCCCCGGCAACACTGCTATACGCAGCACCGGACCCCCAGGTCGAGATACTAAAACAAGAACTCATGGAGTTGAAACAGCGTTACGAAGCACAACAGAACGCGCTGATGGTACTCGAGCAACGCGTTCGCCAAGTCGAAGAAACACCTGCGACACCGGCTCCCAAACGCCTGACCAAATCCCCTGCCGAAACGACCCGGGGTGGCCAGACGGTGGCCGCCGGTGCGCCGGGAACCACAGGCAGTTCATACGGCCAATCGCTCAAGGATGATTCGGAGCCTGCGCAAAGCGTTTCCAACCTGTATGACGAAGCCAGCGGCTTCTTCGGTGGCGGCAAGTTCAGCGTCGAAACCGGCCTGACCTACACGCACTACGATACCCGTGCATTGGTACTTAACGGCTTCCTGGCACTGGACTCGATTTTCCTCGGCAACATCAACCTCGACCGCATCAAGGCCGACAACTGGACCCTGGACCTGACCGCCCGCTACAACACGGGACAACGCTGGCAGTTCGACATTAACGTCCCCGTGGTTTATCGCCAATCCACGTATTCCTCCGGTGGCGCCGGTGGCGCTGGCCCGGTGACGTCGGACGCAACCGTTACCCGCGACCCGACCATTGGCGATGTGAACGTTGGCGTCGCTTACAAGTTTCTGGATGAGTCAGCCAACCTGCCCGACGCGGTCGTTACACTGCGCGTCAAGGCGCCGACCGGTGATGACCCTTACGGCATCAAGCTGGTCAATGACCCGGCCAACGATAACCTCTCGGTACCCGAGGACTTGCCTACCGGCAACGGTGTCTGGGCGATCACCCCGGGTATCTCGCTGGTCAAGACCTTCGACCCGGCCGTGCTGTTCGGCAGCCTGTCCTACACCTACAACATTGAAGACTCTTTCAGCGACATCAGCCCTCAGATCAACTCCAAGGTGCCCGGTGACGTGAAACTGGGCAACTCCTGGCAGGTCGGCGCAGGCATTGCATTCGCCTTGAACGAGAAGATGAGTATGTCGTTCTCGTTCACCGACCAGTTCGCCAGCAAGAGCAAGATCAAGCCGGACGGTGGTGATTGGCAATCGATTACCAACAGCGATTACAACTCGGCTAACTTCAACATCGGCATGACCCTGGCAGCAACCGATAACCTGACGATCGTTCCCAACCTGTCCATCGGTCTGACCGACGACTCGCCAGACTTTTCCTTCAGCCTGAAATTCCCGTACTACTTCTAATCCACAACAACAAAGCCCCGCTGCGACTTCAATCCCAGCGGGTTTTTTTTGTTGTAGATCAAAAGATCGCAGCCTTCGGCAGCTCCTACAGGGTGAACGCATTCCAATGTAGGAGCTGCCGAAGGCTGCGATCTTGTGATCTTTAGATCTTGCGTCTAACGTATCTGATGCTTGTGCAACAAACGGTAGAAGGTAGGCCTGGATATCCCCAGCACCTTGGCGGCGATGCTCAAATTATCGCTGTGGCGGTTAAGTACATCGCACAAGGCCTGGCGCTCTGCCCGGTGCTTGTAGTTTTCCAGCGTGCCCATCGGCGCGGCAACGGCCTGCTGGCTGATCAGCCCCAGGTCTCGCGCTTCGATCTGCCGGCCTTCGGCCAGTACCAACCCGCGACGTACCCGGTTGGCCAGCTCGCGCACATTGCCCGGCCAGTCATGCTTGCCCATGGCAATCAAGGCGTCCTCACTGAAGCTGCGCGGACGGCGGCCGGTTTCATGACTGTAGAAATGGGAAAAGTGGTTGGCCAGCATCGACAGATCGCCATTACGCTCACGTAAGGGCGCGGTCACGACCTGCAACACGTTCAGGCGATAATACAGATCTTCGCGAAAGCGTTTCTTTTCGATCGCGGCCTCAAGATCGACATGGGTCGCGGCCAATACCCGCACATCCACAGGAATCGGCTGACTGCCGCCCACCCGCTCGATGTGCTTTTCCTGGAGGAAACGCAACAGGTTCGCCTGCAGCTCCAGGGGCAGATCACCGATCTCGTCGAGAAACAGCGTGCCGCCGTTAGCCGCTTCGATCCGCCCGACCTTGCGTTGATGGGCGCCAGTAAAAGCACCCTTCTCGTGGCCAAACAGTTCGGACTGGATCAAGTGTTCTGGAATTGCGCCGCAATTGATCGCGACAAAGGGTTTGCTGTGACGTTGGGATTGTCGATGGAGCGTGCGGGCGACCAGTTCTTTACCGGTACCGCTTTCACCACGGATCAATACCGGAGACTCGGTGGGCGCCAGCTTGCTCAGCAACTTGCGCAGTTCGCGAACGGGTTTGCTGTCGCCAAGCAGCTCGTGTTCAGGCTGATCAATGTGAACCGTGCCCTGCCCGCGCAGGCGTGCCATCCCGAATGCCCGACCCAGCGTCACCTGAACCCGAGACACATCGAATGGCAAGGTATGGAAATCGAAGAACCATTCGCAGACAAAGTCCCCGACATTCTGCAATCGCAGGACTTCCTGGTTGAGTACGGCGATCCACTCGGTACCGCTACGGCTGATCAGTTCTTTGACGGCTTCCGGGCGTTCGAGGTGAAAAGGCTGCAAACGCAACAGGCCGACGTCGCAAGTTTTGTCCCCTGCGTTTTCCAGGCTGCAGCTGTCAACATCCCAACCCACAGAGCGTAAACCCGGCAATAGACGATGACAGTCGTCGCAGGGGTCCACTACTAACAGACGTCGTAAGGCAGGCGCTTCGATCATGGCTGTTCCTTGGCGCCAAATTTATGAAATATTATTAAAAACAGTCGTTTGGCGGACCTGGCTGTAACGTTAGCAATAATTTGACGTGACCTTGTACCGTTTGACTATAGATCCGTTGCGTTATTAGTTATAAGAAGCGACTTAGTTAGTTACCTAACGAGTCCTTCCTTTCATTCAGCTTTCAAATCCTGTCCACACCTTGAGCCAATCAAAGAAAGTTGATATTTCTTTTAATTGTATGTGACCCGCCCCCCGGTTGCGGGCATCAGTACAAGTAACCAGCCGAACGGTAAGCCCAACCGACGGCACATCACTTGATTGGGCATACAGAGAGAAAAACCCATGAACGCCCCGCTCCGCATCAACGAAGCTCTTTTGATTGCCGACCGCGCATTCCAACCGTTCCAATGCGTGGCCTGGGCCCCACAAGACGGCAATGGCGAACTCAGCCTGACCGTTATCGATCGCACCAACACCCGCAGCATCGGCCGTAAGCAGATCCCAAGCAGTGCCTATACCGATCCTGCGCAACTTGAATGCCTGCTTGAAGCGGCACGTGCGGAATTGAGCGAGGAGGGTTACAAACTCCAATCGTGGTCGATGCCACACTAAGCGTTTTGCGGGTTACTAAACGGTAACCCGCACCCTCCTGAACTTGCACGCGACCAACCACTTGGCAGGCTTGTCAGTGGGTCGAAAAGACACTGTTCTGGCACACAGCGACCCTCCGTCTGTTAGTTATGACAGTTGTGCATCCAGGCGTTCAGGGATTGAATGTTTCCTTATACAGTCGCCACCCAAACTCCCGGTTCAGGACGACTCGCAAGGAGCTGCGTGCATGTCAATCCAGACCGCGTTTGCATTACCGGCAACCCTGAACAACGCCGGCAAACTTGATACAACCTTTGCCTCGTCTGGCAAAACCCAGGTGTATTTCGCTGGCAGCCTCTCGAGCATGGCCAACGGGGTCGCGATTGATTCACGTGGCAGGTTGTTAGTCGCGGCGAAGGTCGGAACGCCAGGCGGTAGCCGCTTCGGCGTGGCACGCTTGCTCGACGACGGCTCGGCAGATCTGGCGTTCGGCAATCAAGGCAGCGTCATCGGGCAATTTGAACACGGCTTCGAGGCCATGGCCGGCAAAGTCCACGTACTGCCTGATGGGCACATTCTGGTAGCCGGCCTGCACTACGAAAATGCTCACCGGACACTGCCCGCCCTTGCCCTGTTTGATCAGCATGGTCGGCCGGCTCGATGTTTTGGCGACAATGGCCGCTGCGTCGTGCGTCTGCCGGGCGGTCTTTCCCGAGGCATGCGTGACACTTGGCTCCCCCCCGGCGTATCGGGTGCAGAAGCTTGTGATTTCTGCGTGCAGGAGGATGGTCGAATCCTGCTGCAGGCCAATCATCACTTCGAACTGTCCGATCATGTCGGCATGCTGATACGGCTCAACACCGACGGCTCGCTGGACGACACCTTCAACGGTCGTGGCTTTGTGATTGTCAGGCACTTGCTGATGAACACCTGGCTCAGCAGCCTCATGGTGCAACGAGACGGCCGGATCCTGGTGGGCGGGTCGATCAACTTCCCTGAAGAAGGTCTGCTGGCCCGCTATCAAACCGACGGCAGGCTCGACGATTGTTTCGCCGTGGATGGTTTCATGACTTTCAAGGCACGTGGGTATAGCGCTCAGGTCAGCCAGATCGTCCAACAGGAAAATGGCGATGTGCAGTGCTTTGGCAGCAGCCGCGACCCGATGCATTGCATGGCACTGAAAGTACACAGCAACGGTCGCCCGGACATTCATTGCAATGGAGGCCAGGCCCAATTGCTGGAAATCGGTCACAGCGGCTGCCAGTGGACCGACGCACAGGCACTGCCGGACGGCTGCGTGGTGACGGTCGGAGCCACGATCGGCGGCGTCGAGGCGGATTTCATTCTGGCGCGGCATCTGCCCGACGGGCAACTCGATCGCAGCTTCGGCAATGGCACCGGTTGGGTTCGCACCCGCCTGGGCCGCAGCCTGGATACCGCGACTTCCGTGGTCATGCAGGCCGACGGAAACATTGTCGTCGGAGGCTATTCACTGGATGGCAACTATCGAGCGATCGTCGCACGCTATCTGGCGTAGGCCTGCACAGTTTTCCTACACTTGATCTTCCCTTCTGCTTACGGCAAGTTGCGCGCTTCTTAATACAAGGAGTAGCCGATGCCCGGTTCAATGGCACAGGCGTTCGCGCACAATTTTCTCGGGCATTCACCCCGCTGGTACAAGGCAAGCATTGTCGGCTTCCTGATTCTCAACGCATTGGCGCTGTGGACCGTCGGCCCGGTGGTGGCCGGCTGGCTGCTCGTGCTGGAATTCATCTTCACCCTGGCCATGGCGCTCAAGTGTTATCCGTTAATGCCCGGCGGCCTGCTGTTGATCGAAGCACTGTTGCTGAAGATGACCACGCCCCAGGCACTCTACGACGAGCTGGTGCACAACTTCCCGGTGATCCTGCTGCTGATGTTCATGGTGGCCGGTATCTACTTCATGAAAGACCTGCTGCTGTTTCTGTTCTCACGACTGCTGCTCGGGGTTCGCTCCAAGGCGCTGCTGGCGTTGATGTTCTGCTTCCTGTCGGCGTTTCTGTCGGCGTTTCTTGATGCCTTGACCGTGACCGCCGTGATCATCAGTGCAGCCGTCGGGTTCTACTCGGTGTATCACCGCGTCGCCTCGGGCAACGATCCGCGTCAGGACAGCGAGTTTGGCGATGACCAGCACCTGCCCACACTCCATCACGCCGACCTCGAACAATTCCGCGCCTTTCTGCGCAGCCTGCTGATGCACGGTGCCGTGGGTACCGCACTGGGCGGTGTTTGCACATTGGTCGGTGAGCCGCAGAACCTGCTGATCGGCCACGAGATGGGCTGGCACTTCTCTGAGTTCTTTCTGAAAGTCGCCCCGGTTTCATTGCCGGTCCTGGTGGCAGGCCTGGTGACCTGCGTCCTGCTGGAGAAACTTCGCTGGTTCGGTTACGGCACGCTGTTGCCGGACAACGTGCGTGCGGTTCTGGCCAATTACGCTGCAGAAGACAATGCCGAACGCACCTCGCGCCAACGTGCAGCACTCATCGTGCAGGGATTGGCAGCGCTGATTCTGATTGCGGGGTTGGCGTTCCATATTGCTGAGGTCGGCCTGATCGGCTTGATGGTGATCGTGCTGATCACCGCATTCACTGGCATCACCGACGAGCACCGTATCGGCAACGCGTTCAAGGACGCCATGCCGTTCACAGCGCTGTTAGTGGTGTTTTTCGCGGTGGTGGCGGTGATTCACGATCAGCAACTGTTCACGCCTTTGATCCAGTGGGTGTTGGCGCTGCCAGCGGATCAACAGCCGGGCATGCTGTTTATTGCCAACGGCTTGCTGTCGGCCATCAGCGATAACGTGTTCGTCGCGACCATTTACATCACCGAAGTCAAACAGGCCTTCATCTCCGGCCACATGAGCCGTGAGCATTTCGAGACGCTGGCGATTGCGATCAACACCGGCACCAACCTGCCGAGCGTGGCGACGCCCAATGGTCAGGCTGCGTTTCTGTTCCTGCTGACCTCGGCGATTGCACCGCTGATTCGACTGTCGTACGGACGGATGGTGTGGATGGCGTTGCCGTACACCGTGGTGATGGGTGTTCTTGGCTGGTATGCCGTGAGTTTCTGGCTGTAACACCAATCAACCTGTAGGAGCTGTCGAGTGCAACGAGGCTGCGATCTTTTGATCTTCGCTTGTAAAAGCAACATCAAAAGATCGCAGCCTCGCTGCACTCGACAGCTCCTACAGGGGTTTCAGCGTTTCAGGATGTAGCGCTCGATTGCCTGCGCCGCGCCGTCCTCGGTATTGGCGCCCGTCACCACGTCCGCCTGGCGCTTCACCGCCTCTTCCGACTGCCCCATGGCGATCGACAAGCCTGCGCGGTGAAACATCGCCGGGTCGTTGCCGCCATCGCCCAGCGCCGCGGTCTGCTCCAGCGGCACACCGAGAAATTCGGCCAGTGTCGCCAGCGCTGCACCCTTGTTGGCTTGCATCGCGGTCACGTCCAGATAAATCGGCTGTGAACGGGAGACCTGTGCCTGGCCTTCCACTTTGGGCAGCAGGAGCGCTTCCAGCTCAATCAACAACTGCGTGTTGTTGCTGGTGGCGACGATCTTGTCGATGCGTTCCAGGTACGGCTCAAAACTCTCGACCACCACTGGCGGATAACCCAGGCCGTGCTGTTCACGAGGCACCATTGGGCCGTTCGGATCTTTCAGCAACCAGTCGCCACCACTGAACACCCAGATTTCGATGTCCGGCCGGTCGGCAAACAACGCCAGAGTGGTCAGTGCCGCCGTTGCCGGCAAGTAATGCGCGACCAGCAAACTACCGTCCGGATTGACGATGGTGCCGCCATTGAAGGCTGCCGTTGGCAGGTCGACGCCCAGGGCTTCAATCTGCTGCAACATGGCTTTGGGTGGACGACCGGTGGCCAGGCTGAACAACACGCCCGCCTCGCGCAAGGAGCGGACCGCTGAGAGGGTGCGTTGGCTGAGGCTGTGATCGGGCAGCAACAAGGTGCCGTCCATGTCACTGAGTAAAAAACGGATGGGTTGCGACGTTGTATCACTCATCCGAGACCGTGCCAGACGCGACCATCGCGAGTCAGGAGATCTTCTGCAGCCAGCGGGCCGTCTTCGCCAGCGGCATAGCTCTGCACGCTCGCATCCTGCTGCCAGGCATCAAGGAAAGGCTGCACGGCGCGCCAGCCGTTCTCGATGTTGTCGGCGCGCTGGAACAGCGTCTGATCGCCGGTCAGGCAATCGTAGATCAGGGTTTCATAGCCGGTGGACGGCTGCATTTCAAAGAAATCCTTGTAGGCAAACCCCAGTTCGATATTGGCCATTTTCAAGGCTGGACCGGGCCGTTTGGCCAGCAGATCGAACCACATGCCTTCGTTAGGCTGAATCTGGATTCGCAGATAGGTCGGTTGCAGCTCATCGACTTCAGTATCGCGGAACTGCGCATACGGCGCCGGTTTGAAGCAGATGACAATCTCGGTGTCGCGCACGCTCATGCGCTTGCCGGTGCGCAGGTAAAACGGCACGCCGACCCAGCGCCAGTTGTCGATCATGACCTTAAGTGCCACATAGGTTTCGGTGTTGCTGTCGGGCGCCACGTTGTTTTCCTGGCGATACCCCGGCAACGGCTTGCCGTCGATTTCGCCGGGCGCGTATTGGCCGCGCACCGAATTGGCCAGCGCTTCCTCGACTGTCCAGGGACGAATCGCACCGACCACCTTGGCTTTCTCACCGCGTACCGCATCGGCGCCAAAGGCGGCCGGCGGCTCCATCGCGACCATTGCCAGCAATTGGAACAGGTGATTGGGCACCATGTCCCGCATGGCGCCGGTGTGTTCATAAAAACTGCCACGGGTTTCCACGCCGACGGTTTCGGCGGCGGTGATTTGTACGTGGTCGATGTAGTGGTTGTTCCAGAACGCTTCGAACAGGCTGTTTGAGAACCGGCTGATCAAAATGTTCTGCACGGTTTCCTTGCCCAGATAGTGATCGATCCGGTAGATCTGGTTTTCCGTCATCACCTTGAGCAAACAAGTATTCAAGGCTTCGGCAGTATGCAGATCGGAACCGAAGGGTTTTTCGATCACTACCCTTCTGAACGCTTCTGGCGACTCTTGCAGCAAGCCGGCGGCGCCGAGACGACGCACCACTTCGCTGAAGAAACGTGGCGCGGTGGCCAGGTAGAAGACAGCGTTGCCAGTACCGCTGGCGGCGATTTTCGCCGCCAGCGCTTGATAAGTGCTGTCGTCCAGGAAGTCGCCCTGGACGTAGCTGATGCCTTTGGCCAGTTTGGCCCACAGTTCCGGATCAAGGGCTTGATCGCCCTTGCCGACCTTGCTCGCCACTTCAGCTCGAATGAAATCTTCGAGCTTGCGGGCAAAGGCTTCATCGGTGATGGCGTTGTGGTCAACGCCGATGATCCGCAGTCCATCCCCAAGCAGACCGTCACGACTCAGGTTGTACAGCGCCGGCATCAGCAGACGCTTGACCAGATCACCATGGGCACCGAACAGAAACAGCGTGGTCGGTGGTGCGGGTTCTGCCTTGGATTTATTGCGGATCAGACGGGTCATTTTTTCGAAGTCTCCACATGGCCGCCGAAGCCGAAGCGCTGGGCCGAGAGAATCTTGTCGCCAAAGGTGCCTTGCCCGCGCGAACGGTAGCGGGAGAACAGCGAGTTCGACAGCACCGGTACAGGCACCGATTGCTCCATGGCGGCTTCGATGGTCCAGCGACCTTCACCGCTGTCAGCCACCGATCCAGAGTAACCTTCGAGTTTAGGATCGCTGGCCAGCGCGTCGGCGGTCAGGTCGAGCAACCAGGACGACACGACGCTGCCACGACGCCAGACTTCGGCGATGTCGCCTACGTTCAGGTCGAAACGCTGGTCTTCCGGCAGGTTGGTGCTGGCCTTGGTCTTGAGGATGTCGAAGCCTTCGGCGAAGGCCTGCATCATTCCGTATTCGATGCCGTTGTGGATCATTTTCACGAAATGGCCCGAACCGGCCGGGCCTGCGTGGATGTAACCGCGCTCGGCACGATCGTCTTCGGACTTGCGGTCCTTGGTCCGAGGGATGTCGCCCAGGCCCGGTGCAAGGCTCTCGAACAGCGGATCAAGGCGTTTAACCACCTCGGCTTCGCCACCGATCATCATGCAGTAGCCCCGCTCCAGGCCCCAGACGCCGCCGGAGGTGCCAACATCGACGTAGTGCAGGCCTTTTTCCGAGAGGTTTTTCGCCCGGCGGATGTCGTCCTTATAGAAGGTGTTGCCGCCGTCGATGATGGTATCGCCAGCTTCGAGCAAGGTGCTCAGGGTGTCGATGGTGTCTTCGGTCGGTGCGCCGGCCGGCAGCATGACCCACACCGCACGTGGCTTGGCCAGGCCAGCGACCAGCGCCGGCAGGTCGATGACGCCGGAGGCGCCTTCTGCGGCCAGGGTGTCGACAAAGGCGGTATTGCGGTCGTAAACAACGGTGGTATGACCGTTGAGCATCAGGCGCCGCGCAATATTTCCGCCCATGCGGCCCAGTCCAATAATCCCGAGTTGCATGTTCTGATGCTCCCTACTACAAATAATGTGTGTCAAAGGTTATAGCCCAACGCGACTATTGAGGGTTAGTCCAGAGCGTTGGCACATAGTTTCCGGGCATTGTGCCCGATCCAGATTGATAACGTCGGTAATCGCGCCGAAGACACAACGACCATAAAAAATAAAAAAGTTCCCTTCTGGGGCAAAAGAAATCAAAATCAACGCCGATAGTAAGTCAGCACCCGATTTCGGGGCAGGTTTACAGTTGAGACAGCCATTTGCGAGGTGAGCAATGGGCACAGTACACGCAGCACTGCCAGCACAAACCCTTTACGTCACGATCCGTCGCGATGAATTGCGCCAGTTGAAAGACGAGCGCGACCAGTTGAAGCAGGAGCTCGCGCAATTGCGCTTGTTGACACAAAGCAATCAGGCCCAGCCTTTGCCCGTCACTCACCGTGTGCCTCACGCCTGATCCCCTCGCTTGATTCGGAAGCAGCCCACTGCTGTTTCCGACCCGCCATCCCCCTTTTGACAAACCCGGCAACTCACGAAGTTTTCACATCCGTTTCTTGATACTGCGGCGCCTTATGGCCGTTCGGTATCCGCGCGGCGCCCGTTCGTCGGTGACATTGATGTCCCGGCGGGGAAGTGATTATTGGCTGGAGCGCTGAATGCTTTTGTTTAAACGCAGCAACACGTCTGCGAAAGGTTTCGACTGGACAGGATTTCTCTGGCTGTTCCTGTTCTTCTGGTATTTTTCCGGCATTACCCAACTGCTGATCCAACTGACAGGCACCTCCGGTTTTACCGGGTTCCGCCAGGCCTTTGTGATGAGCGCCATCTGGCTTGCGCCGATGCTGCTGTTCCCCAAACGAACACGTGTCATGGCTGCGCTGATCGGTGTGGTGCTGTGGGCCTGCTCAATGGCCAGCCTGGGTTACTTCTTCATCTATCAGCAGGAGTTTTCCCAAAGCGTCATCTTCATTATGTTCGAGTCGAACATCTCTGAAGCCGGCGAGTACATGACACAGTACTTTGCCTGGTGGATGGTGGCGGCGTTCCTCGCTCACACCGCTTTCGCTTACTTCCTCTGGACTCGCTTGCGCCCGGTGTACATGCCTCGCGGTCGGGCACTGGTGGCTGCAACGGCGATTGTGGTCGCTGTCGTCGGTTATCCGCTGATCAAGCAAACCGCGCGTACCGGCAGTCTTGCCGGCGGTTTCGAGAAGTTCGAAACGCGCATCGAGCCCGCGGTGCCTTGGCAGATGGCCGTGGCCTATCACCGCTACCTCGACACCCTGGCCGGTATGCAAGACATGCTCAATAGCGCCAGCAAGATCCCTCCCCTGCACAATTTCATAGATTCGGCGGCCAATCAGCCGGCGACCCTGGTGCTGGTGATCGGTGAGTCCACCAACCGTCAGCGCATGAGCCTCTACGGCTACCCTCGGGAAACCACCCCGGAGCTGGACAAGCTCAAGGATCAACTGGCGGTCTTCGATAACGTCATCACCCCGCGCCCTTACACCATCGAGGCGTTGCAGCAGGTTCTGACCTTCGCCGACGAAGAAAACCCGGACCTGTATCTGTCGACCCCGTCGCTGGTCAGCATGATGAAACAGGCAGGCTACAAGACCTTCTGGATCACCAACCAGCAGACCATGACCAAGCGCAACACCATGCTGACGACCTTCTCCGAGCAGGCCGACGAACAGGTGTACCTGAACAACAACCGCAACCAGAATGCCGCCCAGTACGATGGCGACGTGATCGAGCCGTTCAACAAGGCCTTGGCCGACGCTGCGCCGCGCAAGCTGATCGTCGTGCATTTGCTCGGCACGCACATGAGTTACCAGTACCGTTATCCGTCGTCGTTCGATAAGTTCAAGGACCGCAAAGGGGTTCCGGACGGCGTGCGCGACGATCAGGTGCCGACGTACAACAGCTATGACAACGCGGTGCTGTACAACGACTTCGTGGTTTCGAGCCTGATCAAGGACTACGCCAAATCTGACCCGAACGGGTTCCTGCTGTACCTCTCCGACCACGGTGAAGACGTTTTCGACTCGCCTGGCCACAGCACCCTTGGGCGCAACGAAAGCAAACCGACGGCGCCGATGTACACCATTCCGTTCATGGCCTGGGCCTCGCCGAAATGGCGCGAAAACCATGACTGGAGCTTTGCCGGTGATCTGGGTCGGCCTTACAGCAGCTCGCACCTGATCCATACCTGGGCTGATCTGGCGGGTCTGAGCTTCGATGAACTGGATCGCAGCAAGAGCCTGGTCAGCGACAGTTTCAAGCCACGACCATTGATGATCGGCAATCCTTATGAGCGCGAGCAAAAGGCATTGATCGACTTCAGTCTGATGAAACCCAAGGCGGTGGCAGTCGTTCAGTAGTAATCCTTTCAGGGGCCGGTTCCGGCCCCTTTTTCACTGCGCCAATGGCGCGATTGCGTTGTCCGAAACATCTACAAATAACAATAATTCTCGTTAATCGATAAATCCCTCCTTCCCTCTTCGTCTTTGAACAAACGGAATTTTTCCCTCGAAGACAAGGAGTCGGCTGCGATGTTCGCGCCTATCACCCGTTCCATGACCTTTACCCTGGGCCTGTGCGGTGCCGCCCTGTGCCCCGATCTGCTGGCCGAAACCAGCCCTGATCAAGAACCCGGCCGCACCCTCGAACTGGGCGCCACCCATGTGACCGCCCAAGGTTTGGGCAGCACCACCGAAAACACCGAGTCGTACACCACCGGCGCCATGAGTACCGCCACGCGCTTGAACCTGTCGATCAAGGAAACGCCGCAATCGGTGTCCGTGGTCACGCGCCAGCAAATGGACGATTTCAAACTCGGTACGCTGTCCGAAGCCATGAGCCAGACCACCGGCGTGGTGGTTCAGCACAACGATTCGGACCGGGTCAGCTATTCGTCCCGGGGTTACTCGATCACCAATTTCCAGATCGATGGCATGCTGAACACCTTCAGCTACATGAAGTCCGATTCCGACACCATCATCTACGACCGCATCGAAGTGGTTCGCGGTGCCACCGGCCTGACCACTGGCGCGGGCGACCCTTCGGCCACCATCAACATGGTGCGTAAACGGCCGACGTCGCAGTGGCAAGTCCAGACCGGGGTCAGCGGTGGTAGTTATGACGACTACTACAGTTATCTGGATGTCGGCGGCCCGCTGGCTTTCGATGGCCGCTTGCGCGGACGCAGCGTGCTGGCCTATCGCGACAGCGATTCGTTCCGCGACAAGTACCAGCAACAACGTGAAGTCGGCTACGGGATTCTCGAAGCCGACCTGACCGATGACACCGTGTTGGCCGTGGGTTACGACTATCAGAACAAACACGTCCAGGGCACGTCCTGGGGCACGGTGCCGTACTGGAACGCCGACGGTGGCAAGGCCAACCTCGGACGCTCCACCAACATGGCCACGTCCTGGAGTTCCTGGCCGCTCAAGGACAAAACCGCGTTCGCCACACTGGAACACCAATTGGGTGCCGGCTGGCACGTCAAGGCCGCCTACACCCATCGCGAGAGCGACACCGACGGCAAGATCTACTACGGCGGCGGGGGTTTCCCTGAGGCAGATCGCAGTGGCATGAGCGCCAACGTCAGCCACATGCTCAGTACGCAAAAAATGGAGGCGTATGACTTCAACGTGGCCGGCCCCTACTCGCTGTTCGGGCGGGAACACGAAATGATGATCGGCTATGGCGAGGCCGAGCGCCGGGAAGATTCCCCCTACATGGTGGACGGCCCCAGGGCGGCGGATTACGAAAACATCCGCGACTGGAAATACATGGGCGACATCGCCAAGTTTCCCGACACGGTCACCAGCCTTTCAGGTTCAAAAGACAGTACCCGCCAGAAGGCCGGTTACCTGGCCACTCGCCTGAGTCTGACGGATGACCTGCACGCCGTACTCGGCAGTCGTTATGGCAGCTGGAAGGTGTCGAGCAAGACCAACAAGTACGACGACAACCTGCAGCTGAACGACGTTGATGCCAGCAGCCAGGAACACAACGACATGTGGACGCCCTACGCCGGGCTCCTCTACGACCTCACCCCCGAATACACGGCGTATGTCAGCTACACCGACATCTTCAACCCGCAAGACAATCGCGACAGCAATCGCAAATACCTCGAACCGGTGGTGGGCAGCAACTATGAACTGGGGCTCAAGGGCAGCCTGCTTGAAGAACGCCTCAACGTGGCGACCGCGCTGTTCTGGAGCAAACAGGACAACGTAGCCGAACTCGACGATTCGGTGCCACCGGACCCGGCGACCGGTGAGGAGTTCTTCAAGTCAGGCGGTAAAGGCAACAAGGTTCAGGGCTTCGAAGCCGAGGTCTCGGGCGAGGTCATGGCCGGCTGGAACATGACGGCCGGCTACACCTACACCCACTCGGCTAATGGCGAAAAGAAACGCGCCAATACCAACCAGCCGCTGAATATGTTCCGGCTCTCCACGGCCTATCGTCTGCCCGGCGACTGGCAGGCACTGACCGTGGGTGGCGCGGTGAACTGGCAGAGCGATGTGTTCCGCGCCGCCAGTCGCCCGGTGGGGCGTAATGCCGACGGTGCGGTGATCACCGAAAGGACCAGCATCCGGCAGGAGGCCTACACCGTGGTCAACCTGATGTCGCGGTATGAGTTCGACAAGCACCTGTCGGCCTCGCTGAACGTCGATAACCTGTTTGACAAGAAGTATTACGACAACGTCGGGTTCTATAACGGTGTGTTCTGGGGGGACCCGCGCACGGTGACCCTGAGCCTGGACTGGAAGCTCTAGGCGCAGGTAATTCCCATTTAACGGAATCGGCGGATAATGTCCCTTCGACATTGCTTCATGGACGAAAGGACCCGACAACTCGTAGTGGGGCACACCATGAAACGTACAACCATGATCCTCGCCGGCCTGATGATGCTCAGTTCAACAACCGCATTTGCCGAAGGTGGCGCTGAACGCATGCGGTATTACTTTGAGAGCCTGCGGCTCAGCCAAGAGGCGAATCAAAGTAACGCCAGCAACACTGCTGAAATCAGGGTTCCGGATGATCAAACTGCGCAAGTGACAGAGCACTACAAACCGTAACGACAAAGGGCGTCCTGATGGACGCCCTTTTTCTTTGCTCGTAATACCTTAAAGCGCCTTGGTCCAGAACAGCATTCGACCGTGCGCCGGGTCGAACATGCCTGCGGCAAAACCGAACTTGCCATAGGAAGCCTGGGCGACTGCATTACCTTCCAGCACCTCCAGTGTGATTTTGCAGCAACCGCGCTGGCGAGCGATGTCCTCGACCTTTTGCAGCATTTTCTGGCTCAACCCCAAGCCGCGAAACTTCTTCACCACCACCACATCGTGCACGTTGACCAGCGGTCGACAGGCGAAGGTCGAGAAACCTTCAAAGCAATTGACCAACCCGGCCGGCTCGCCACCGACAAACGCCAGAACGCTGAACGCGTGGGGACGTTTGGCCAGTTCCGCCGGCAGTTGCTTCAACAAGTCGGCGGGCAACGAGTGGCCGCCACCCATCGGGTCTTCGGCGTAAGCATTTAGCACCAGTCCAATAGCCTCGGCATGCACCGGATTGGTGTAACTGGCCTGAAGCACAAGAATTTCTGCGGATTCCATTTCCACCCTCGTTCACACATTAAGTTGCCCCAGTGCATCTCGCACTGAAGGGCCGACCGACAATATCGCGGGCACAGCCGTGTCGACAACCCGATCCTGCTGTAATTTTTCGCTCAAGCGCCCCAGATCAGCGCCTCGGTCCACCCCAGCTCGGCAAAATCCTCAGCCCTCAAGCCTGACTCACCGGCACAGAAAAACTCGTCCAGTTGCGGTGGTTTGACCGAGGTGCCGCTGAGCATGGCGTGAACCTGCCCGCGATGATGAATCTGGTGCTCGAACAGATGGGAGAGCATGCGTACGCGGCTCTCATATTGCGGCGTGTCCCGGGCGATGGTCACGATCTTGCCGAGGTCGGCGTCGCGCATTTGCTCGCAGTAGGCGATCAATCGCCGGTCTACCAGCGTTTGCTCGCGCTTGAGGTCTACTGCGTGCGTAAACGGCTCGTCCTGGCTGAAAAACACATAGCATTCGGGATGCGGGTCATCGCCACGCAACTCCCGCTCCAGCGCATCCACGTAAAACCAGTCGCAGGTCAGGATGTGATTGAGGGTGGCGCGCAGACTGGGAAAGAAGCTGACCCGCGGTGCCGCCAGATCGGCCGGGCTCAACTGGCTCCAGGCCTTGGCGAGTCGATGATTGGCCCAGGCGTTCTGATAGGCCATGGTCAGCAAATGGTGCGACAAAGGCTGATTCATGTTCGCGGCTCCTTGGGTTCACGCTTGGGCGAAACGTTGCAGCTGCATTTCCTGTAAACGGCTGAGGGTGCGGCGAAACGGAAACACCAGATAGCCCTCGGTGTACAACGATTCCATGGGCACCTGGGCCTCGAGGCACAGCGGCACCTTGCGGTCGTAGCACTCGTCCACCAGGGCGATGAAACGCCGTACACCGTCGTCATGCACCGACAATTGTGGCAACTCGCGATCACCCGCAACCACCCGCTCGACGCCGTCTTCAGTGCCTCGGGCGATGCGCCCCTCGCGCTTTTGCGCGCTGAGGTCGGGCACGTCACTCAACAGAATAGCGCTGAAGGTGTCGCACAGGGCGATGAAATCCATGGCGGCAAACGGCTGTTCACAGAGATCGGCGTAACGAGTCCAGAGTACGGCTGGACTGGCCTGCACGACATTGAGTGTGCGGTAGCCGACCTTGATCGGGTCACTGGACACCGACTGTCCGACGGTCAATGCGTTGAACACTTCACCCAGAGCGCTGGGTTGCCCCGGTGCCACCACCCAGTAACGTTGCAAACCTTTGCCTGGGTGCAGGCGATGATCTTCACCTCCATCCACCGCAATCACCTGCATATGTATCTTGATGGCCTCGATGGCGGGCACGAACCGGTCGCGGTTGAAGCCATCGGCGTACAGCTGGTCCGGTGGCTGATTGGAGGTGCAGACCACCACCACGCCCTGCTCGAACATCACCTGAAACAAACGCCCGAGAATGATGGCGTCGCCGATGTCGTTGACGAACAATTCGTCAAAGCACAGGACCCGCACTTCCTCGCTCAGTTCGCGAGCCAGCGCCTTCAACGGGTCGGCTGTGCCGGTCAGCTGAAACGAACGCTGATGCACCCAACCCATAAAGTGGTGAAAGTGTTGGCGACGGGCCGGGACCTTCAGGCTTTGGTAAAACTGGTCCATCAACCAGGTCTTGCCGCGCCCGACCGGGCCCCAGAGGTACACGCCAGTGATCGGCGTGCGCCCTTCATGCAGCGCCTCGTAGCATTTCTGCAGCGCCCACACGGCATGTTCCTGGGCTTCGTCCTGGACGAAGCCTTTCTGTTCGATGGCGTGTTGCCAGGCGCTTAAGGGGGAGTCGACATTCATGCGCGGCAGTATACGTCCATGTAGCAGCTGGCTCCCATGTGGTTAGAGGGAGATGTCTAGCCGGGCAATCTTGCCCTGTTCATTCAGGCGAAACATGTAGCGCAATTCTAGCGGGCTGCCCGGAAACGTTCCGGAGATCAGGTTATGTACCAGCACTTTGCCGGTGCGCAGTTGCACGTCGAGCACTTCAACCCGTGGCTGGTAACGCTGGGCGGTGTCTTGCATCCATTGCGCGATGGCCTGAGTACCGACCTGGTGCTGGCCTTCATCGAACACATTGGCATCCTCAGCGAAAAAACTGGCGACCCGCGAGGTGTCGCGGGCATTGGCGGCAGCAATGTAGGCGGCGATGGCGGGTGCCAGTGAAGAGGCGGGATTGGACATGGTTACGGCTCCTTGTTTGTTGAGTCTGGAGCCATGCTAAAACAAGCCTGTGTCAGTTCTTGTCAGGAGTGAAGCGCCCTGCTTCGTCCAGTTGCATCTGCTTGCGCCAGGTGCGCAGCAGGTCGCTGCGCCGCCCCGGATAACGCTCGCCCTGCTCGTTCGCTGCCGAGATCCGGTCAGTGCGAAAGGTGCGATAGGCGCTGCGCAATTCACACCAGGCGACGATGATTCGCACCTCGTTCAGAAACCCCAGGGCCAGCGGCCAGATCAGCCGCTGACTCGGCACCTGGTTGGCGTCCGCGTAATCGATGTGCAGCTTGGCCTGATCGCGGATGGCCTGGCGAAATACATTCAGTGGCACGGCGTTGGGCGCAAAGCCATAGCCGGGCGGTCCCGGCAACATCGTCGGATTGCGTAACGCGTCCAGCGCTTCAGGCGCCAATACCGCCGCAATCTTGGCCAGCGCATCCGCCGCAGCCTTGCTCAACACCTCATCCCCACGCTGATCCACATAGCGCAACCCCAGCACGATGGCTTCGGTTTCATCGGCGTTGAGCATCAACGGCGGCAGAAACAAACCGCTGCGCAGCACGTAACCGATCCCCGCTTCGCCGTAGATTGGCGCGCCAAGGGCGGTGAGTTCGGCGATGTCGCGGTACAGCGTGCGTTCAGAAATCTCCAATTCGCCGGCAAGCGTCGCCGCGGTCACCGGACGACTTTTGCCGCGCAGCACTTGCAACAAGGTCAGTAAACGAGTGGTACGCGACACGATTGGCAGGCTCTGTCCGTAAAAGTTGTCGGAGCTTAGCAGACGACCCTGTCAGAAAGTGGCAGTAGCAATGAGGCCAGTGGTCGGCCTTTCTCTTGCGAACGGAAAAGCGTCTTGATGGCGAATATTATTCGCATCATATTAAATACATGTCGACAGACATTTATATTCGACCCCACGTCTTTTCCTTCAGGAGTCATCCCATGCATTACAAAGTCTTCGGCCGCAAAACCGGCTTGCGGGTCTCGGAACTGGCGCTGGGCGCCGGCAATTTCGGCACCGGTTGGGGCCATGGCGCCGAGCGCGACGAAGCCAAACGCATTTTTGATGGCTACCTGGAGGCCGGCGGCAATTTCATCGACACCGCCAACGGATATCAGGCCGGCCAGTCGGAAGCCATGCTCGGCGAGTTCATCGCAGCGGAACGGGATCGCTTGGTCATCGCCACCAAATACACCCTGGGGACAACGCCGGCTGCGGGCATTTCCCACACCGGCAACAACCGCAAGAACATGGTTCGCGCCGTGGAAGAAAGCCTGAAACGACTCAACACCGACCACATCGACCTGTTCTGGGCCCACATGAGCGATGGCGTGACGCCGATGGAAGAAATCCTGCGCGGTTTCGACGACCTGGTGCGCGCGGGCAAGATTCATTACGCCGGGCTGTCGAACTTCCCGGCGTGGCGCATCGCTCGGGCCGATTTGCTGGCCGAGATTCGTGGTTTCTCACCGATTGCTGCGATTCAGGTGGAATACAGCCTCGCCGAACGCACGGCCGAACGTGAACAACTGCCGATGGCCGAAGCCTTGGGCCTGGCCGCTACATTATGGTCACCGTTGGGTGGCGGGTTCCTCACCGGCAAGTACCGCACCAACGATGGCGACAACCGCGCCGCCAAACTCGGCATGCTGATCCACGCCGAGAAAAGTGCCCGTGAAACCGCCCTGCTCGACACTTTGCTGGCCGTCGCCGCAGAACTGGGCGCCAGCCCAACGCACGTGGCCATTGCCTGGCTGCGGGAAAAAGCCAAGCGTTCGACCACGGCGCTGATTCCGATACTCGGCTCGCGCACCCGTGAACAACTGGATGCGACCTTGGGTGCGTTGAATGTGCAATTGAGTGCTGAACAGTTGTCGCGGCTTGATGGTGTCAGTGCTATGGCAATGGGCGTGCCCCATGAATCCATTGCCGGGTCGATGGCGCGATTTACCGGCGCTGAAACCCTGGATCTGCCGATCATCCCAGTGGCCTGACACAGATCAATTGTGGGAGCGAGCTTGCTCGCGATGGGGCCGGCACATGCAACAGATGTGTTGAATGTAAGGCCGCTATCGTCGGAACGCCGCCCGGAGCAAGCTCGCTCCCACATTTTTTGGTTTGTGTGTTACCGGTCGACCTTATGCTTCGCTGCATAGAGGCACAGCATTTCCATCGCCAACGTCGCCGCGGCCAGTGAGGTAATGTCCGCACTGTCGTAGGCCGGCGCCACTTCCACGACGTCCATCCCCACCAGATTAATCCCGCGCAAGCCACCCAGGATTTCCAGCGCCTGCACCGTGCTCAGGCCACCGCACACCGGCGTTCCGGTGCCTGGAGCAAAAGCCGGATCAAGGCAATCAATGTCGAACGTCAGGTACACCGGGTTATCACCGACCCGCGCTCGAATGGCCTCGACAATCGCATCAACACCACGTCGATGCACTTGCCGCGCATCCAGCACTTGAAAGCCCTGGTGATCGTCATTGGTGGTGCGCAAACCGATCTGCACCGAACGCGACGGATCCACCAACCCTTCCTTGGCCGCGTGCCAGAACATCGTGCCGTGATCGACGCGCTTGCCGTCTTCGTCCGGCCAAGTGTCGCTGTGGGCGTCGAAGTGGATCAACGACAGCGGACCATGTTTACGCGCATGGGCCTTGAGCAGCGGATACGTGATGAAGTGATCCCCGCCGAACGTCAGCATCGCGCTACCGGCGTTGAGTATGTGTTCGGCATGGGCTTCGATGCTTTCCGGCACCGACTGCGGTGTGCCGTAATCGAAGTCGCAATCGCCGTAGTCGATGACCGCCAGATGGTCGAACGGGTCGAACGTCCACGGCCAGTGGCGTTCCCAGGCAATCCCGGTGGACGCGGCACGAATGCCGCGTGGTCCGAAACGCGCTCCGGGGCGGTTGCTGGTGGCGGTGTCGAACGGGACACCGCTGACCGCTACGTCGACGCCGCGCAAGTCGCGACTGTAGCGTCGACGCATGAAACTGGTGATACCGGCGTAGGTACTTTCGGCGGCAGTGCCGTAGAGGCTGTCGCGGGTCATGGCCTGATCGTTTTGCATCGGGACGTCCATCTCGGGTTCCTTATTATTGGCGGCTACGGAAAGTGGTCCACAAGCGAGTGCGCTGGCGCAGGTCCTTGAGGCTCATGCTGCGGTCGGCGTACAGCAGACCGCGAACATCGGCGGGTGGGTAAATGTCCGGGTCGGTGCGCACCGCCTCATCCACCAGCGGCGTTGCTGCCTGGTTGGCCGTGGCAAAGAACAGTGTGTTGGTCAGCGCCGCGACGGATTCCGGGCGCAACATGAATTCGATAAAGGCGCGGGCGGCTTCGGGGTGTGGGGCGTCCTTTGGAATCGCCAGGTTGTCCTGCCAGACCAGCGTGCCCTCTTTCGGAATCCGGTACGCCACTTCAAACGGCTTGTTGGCCTTGCGCGCCTGATCGGCCGCCATGCTGGCGTCACCGTTGTAGGTCAACGCCAGGCAGACGCTGCCATTGGCCAGATCGCTGATCTGCCGACCGGTCGCGACGTACAGCACATTGGGTTGCAGCTGATGCAACAGCGCCTCGGCGGCTGACAGATCAGCCTTGTCAGTGCTGTAGGGATTTTTACCCAGGTAATGCAGCGCCAGGCCGATCACTTCCTGAGGCGAATCGAGAATGGCGATGCCGCAGTCTTTCAGTTTGCTGGCGTACTCAGGCTTGAACAGCAGGTCCAGGCTGTTGAGCGGCACATCCGGCAAACGCTGCTTCACCGCTTCGACATTCATCCCCAAACCCAGGGTGCCCCAGGTGTAAGGCACGCCATAGCGGTTGCCGGGGTCGACGGCAGCGAGTTTTTCCAGCAAATCCGGATCGAGGTTGGCGTATCCCTTGAGACCTTCATGTGGAATTTCTTTCAACGCACCGGCTGCCAGTCCGCGAGCCAGCACACTGGAAGATGGCACGACCACGTCATAACCGCTGCCACCGGTGAGCAACTTGGTCTCGAGCACCTCCGAGGAATCGAACGTGTCGTAGCGCACGTGGATGCCGGTTTCCTGCTCGAAACGCTGCAAGGTTTCAGGTGCTACGTAATCGGACCAACTGTAGAGATTGAGGACTTTTTCCTCGGCCTGGGCCGATACGGCCATGGCGAGGAACAGCGCGGGTAAACACAGCTTGAACATGGGAGCCATGACGGAACACCTGACCAGATGAAGTGGATGCAGAATGCGTCGTCGGATACATTGGAAAAATACCAAGTTAGTTATCCTGACTTTATCCAGGAGTAATGTTTGATGCTCGGCCAACTCCATGATCTCGATCTGCAACTGCTGCGCCTGTTCGTCAACGTGGTGGAGTGCGGCGGTTTCAGCGCGGCTCAGGGTGAGTTGGGCTTGAGCCAGTCGAGCATCAGCCAGCAAATGGCCAAACTGGAAACCCGGCTCGGCTATCGCCTGTGCAGTCGCGGCAAGGGTGGTTTCAAGATCACGCCCAAGGGCGAACAACTGCTCAGCGCGACTCGCAGCCTGTTCGAGTCCATCGAAGCCTTCCGCCACCAATCCAATGGTGTGGCCGGGCGTTTGATCGGCGAGGTTCGTCTGGGGTTGTCCGAAGCGCTCGATCAATCCGTGCTGCAACGGGTGGCCGATGCGATCCGGCGCTTTCGTGAACGGGACGAATCGGTCCGCATCGAATTGATCAGCGCCATGCCCGGCGAAATGGAACGGTTGCTGCTGCAACAACGACTGGACCTGGCGATCGGCTATTTCTCACAAGTGCAAAGCGCTTTTGACTACCGCGAACTGTTTACCGAAACCCAGCACCTGTATTGCGCATCCGGCCATCCGTTGTTCACCCATGATGCGCCTGACGATCAAGCGCTACAGGCGTGCGATCGGGTCGATCACCCTTATCGCTTCCTGCGCAGCGACGAACCCTTCCAGGGGAAAATGTGTTCGGCGCGCTCGGAGCAAGTCGAAGGTACCCTCGCCTTCATTCTTTCCGGCAAGCACGTCGGTTACTTGCCCAGCCACTTTGCCCGCAGTTGGGAAGACAAGGGATTACTGCGGGCCGTGCGCCGTACCGATATGAGTTTCGACGTGGCATTCCATCTGGCCCGCCATCGCGCCCAGGTACCGGGGGATGCGCAAAAAGCCTTTGAAGAGGATTTACTCGCGGCGTTTACCTGAAGCCAGCGACGTTCCTGTGGGAGCGAGCCTGCTCGCGAAGGCGGCGTATCAGTCGATATCAATGTTGGATATGCCGGCCTCTTCGCGAGCAGGCTCGCTCCCACAGAGGTTACGCTTGGTATGTGAGGTTCATCGCTCGCCACAAAATAGTCTTTCTGGCATCCTGCGCCTCCATTTTTTGACCCGGCCCGCCTTCTGGCACGCACATCACCATGACCGCCACTGAAAAAGCCCCTGCCCCGCGCTATAACGACCTGATTTACGGCCTCGACGATCGCCCGCATCTGACCGCCACCGTCTTCGCCGCCCTGCAACACGTGCTCGCCAGTTTCGTCGGCATCATCACCCCGACGCTGATCATGGGTGGCGCCCTCGGCCTGCAAAGCGAAGTGCCGTACCTGATCAGCATGGCGCTGTTCGTCTCGGGGCTGGGCACGTTTGTTCAGGCGCGTCGTTTCGGCCCGATCGGTTCCGGCCTGCTGTGTCTGCAAGGCACCAGTTTCTCATTCATCAGCGTGATTCTCAGTGCCGGTTTCATGGTCAAGGCCCGGGGTGGCGGCACCGATGAGATCCTGTCGACGATCTTCGGTGTGTGCTTTTTCGCTGCCTTCATCGAAGTGGTGTTGAGCCAGTTCATCGGCAAATTGCGGATGCTGATCACCCCGGTGGTGACCGGCACGATCATCACGCTGATGGGCCTGTCGCTGATCAAAGTCGCCATGACCGACATCGCCGGCGGTTTCGGTGCGGCGGACCTCGGCGCGGCCAGTCATCTGGCCCTGGCGGCCCTCGTGCTCGGAACGATTGTGCTGTTGAACCGGGTCGATGTGCCGTTCCTGCGCCTCGGTGCGATCGTCATCGGCCTGACCCTCGGCTATGTCGTGGCCTGGCTGATGGGTGACGTCAACTTCGCCAGCCTGCCCGACGTACCGCTGATGAGCGTGCCGGTGCCGTTCAAGTACGGCTTTAACTTCGATTGGGTGGCGTTTGTGCCAGTGGCGGTGATTTTCCTGGTGTCGCCGCTGGAAGCCGCCGGTGACTTGACCGCCAACTCGATGATTTCCCGGCAGCCAGTCAAAGGCCCGATCTACATCCGCCGGATCAAGTCCGGCCTGCTCGCCGACGGCCTCAACTCGGCCATGGCCGCCGTGTTCAACAGCATGCCGATGGTGACCTTCGCTCAGAACAACGGCGTGATTCAGCTCACCGGCGTGGCCAGCCGCTACGTGGCGTTCTTCATTGCCGGTTTGTTGGTGGTGCTGGGGTTGTTCCCGATGATCGGCGCGGTGCTGCAGTTGATGCCCAAACCGGTACTCGGTGGTGCTGAACTGGTGATGTTCGGCACCGTCGCCGTCGCCGGGATCAAGATCCTCGCCGAAGCCGGCCTGCATCGGCGCAACATGCTGATCGTGTCGATTTCGCTCGGCATGGGCCTGGGTGTCGCGGCGGTGCCGGAAGTGTTGCGCGAGTTGCCAAAGGCGCTGCACAACATCTTCGAATCGCCGATCACCGTCGGCGCGTTGTGCGCTATCGTGCTCAACATCTTCCTGCCCGAAGAGTTCATTGAACTGGAAGAAGACGATTTCGATCCGGAAGCCTCGATCCTGCGGGTCATGGAAAACCCGGATGTCCCGGCCAAGGGTGAACCCGTCTCGCCCGCAGCTGTCGCACCCTTGAACCGCTAGAAAATGCTCGAGGCCGAGCCACTGGTGGTTCGGCCTTTTCTTTAAGAGAGCATGTCCATGCGCAGTGTCCACGCCGTAATCCTTTCCCTTCTTTTGCTCTCCCTGAGCGCCTGCGCCCTGCTGCCCAATCGCGATCCGCTGAACATCAACGTGGTCGGCTTCGAGCCGCTGCAAAGCCAGGACATGGAAGTACGCTTTGCCGTGAAAATACGTGTACAAAACCCCAACGAAACCACCATCAATTACAACGGCGTGGCCTTGGACCTGGAAGTCAACGGCCAGCCACTCGCCTCTGGCGTCAGCGATCAATCGGGTTCGATTGCACGCTTTTCCGAAACCGTGCTGACCGTTCCGGTGAGTGTTTCGGCGTTCTCCGTGTTGCGCCAGACACTGGGCCTGAGCAAAACCCAAACCCTCGACAACCTGCCCTACGTCCTGCGCGGCAAACTCGCGGGTGGCTTGTTCGGCACGATGCGTTTCGTGGACAGTGGCAAACTCAGCCTGCCAGGGTCGACGACCGGCACCTGGTAAATCCAACTCAAGGAGCAACAAAGAACATGGAAGCCACACCAACGCTTTACACCCAACGATTGATCCTGCGCCCGCTGGAGTTGGCCGATGCCGAAGCCGTCCAGCAACAGTTCCCGCACTGGGAAGTGGTGCGTTATCTGAACGCCCTCGTTCCTTGGCCGTACCCTGCTGACGGCTCACTGACCTATCTGCGTGACATCGCGTTGCCAGCGATTGCCGCTGGTAAAGAGTGGCACTGGTCGATTCGTTTGAAGTCGGCGCCTGAGCAACTGATCGGCAATGTCAGCCTGATGGATGAACAGGACAACAACCGCGGCTTCTGGCTAGGGCCGAAATGGCAAGGCCAGGGCTTGATGACCGAAGCCAGTGCGGCCGTCACCGAGTACTGGTTCAAAACCCTCGGCCGGCCTGTGATGCGGGTACCAAAAGCGGCGCCCAACATAGGCTCGCGCAAACTCTCGGAACGTACGGGGATGCGCTTGATCCGCAGCGATGAGGGCGACTTCGTCAGCGGGCGATTCCCCAGAGACCTCTGGGAAATCACCCGTGAAGAGTCGCTACAGCAGCGCTGAAGATCCAATGTGGGAGCGAACTTGCTCCCACATGAGTTATGCGTTGAAGCGCACACCCTGTTTGGCGCGCTCATCCACCGTCAACTCAAACACGTCCGGGCGCGCGTAGTGCCCGACCACGTCGTTGGCGATCTCCACGCCATTCTCAGGCCCCACGGGATCATGAATAAAGCCCCGTTTGCTGCTGAATGATATGAACCAAATGAATATCGCTACCGTCGATCTCAACCTGCTGAAAGTCTTCGAAGCGCTCCACGAGGAGTCCAGCGCCAGCCGGGCCGCGTTGCGTCTGGGCGTGACGCAATCGGCGGTCAGCGCGGCACTGCGAAGGCTTCGCGAGGTGTATGGCGATCAGTTGTTCGTGCGCACCGGCCGCGGACTCGCGCCCACGCTCAAGGCCAACCAGTTGAAACCGGTGGTCAGCGATGCCCTGAACAAATGCCGGCAGAGCCTGGCGATGGTCGATCCGGCCGCCCACTATTACGACGGGCGCTCGGTGACCGTGGGTATGTCCGATGATTTCGAAATCGCGTATGGGCGCCGGCTGATCGAAGAAATCGTCCGCGTCGCGCCGAAGCTGCGGCTGATCTTTCGTCAGACCCACAGTCAGATCGTCGCCCAGGCGTTGATGGAACGCAGCATTGATCTGGCGATCACCGCAGGTGGGTTTGCCGAGCGCTTGCTCAGTCGTCAGGTGCTGGGGGAAGGCGGTTATCTGTGTTTGGTGGACCCGATGAGCCTGGCCGAGGGACAGCAGACCCTTAACCTTGATGAGTTCGTCGCCCGCGAGCACATTCTGGTTTCGTCGGGCGGCTTTATCGGGATCACCGATGAGGGGCTGGCGGCGCTGGGGTTGACTCGGCGGGTATGCGCTTCGACCACACACTTTGCCGCGTTGCCGCACTTGCTCAAGGGCAGTCAGGCCGTGGCGACCATCCCGGCCCATGCGGCGCAAAGCATTGCAGCGCTGAGCGGACTGACACTGCTGCCCTGCCCTCTGGCGTTGCCGCGATACCCGATCGAACTGGGCTGGCGCACCAGTACGCAGCTCGATCCGGTGGTGCTGAAAGTACGCGAAGCGATTGTCGCGAGTTTTGCGAGCGCGTAGGAGCTGCCGCAGGCTGCGATCTTTTGATTTTGCTTTTTTAAAACAAGATCAAAAGATCGCAGCCTTCGGCAGCTCCTACAGAGATGTGTGTCGAGTTCAGGTTACTTGGCAGCCATCAGGCGATTGACTTCACTGCGCACCATGTTCGCGAATTCCGGGGGCGACATGCCGTCAAGTTCGGCACGGACCCACTCGGCCCATTTGCCTTTGCGCTTGGCGCGCTCACCGAACAACCGCGCGGCTTCGCCCTTGGACTTGCCCAGGTTGCTTTGCCATAGATCGAACAGACGGGATTTCTCATCTTCCAGCGCAGCGCGCTCTGCAAGGGGTTTGTCGGCCAGATTGAAGCTCATGGGAGTTACCTGCTGCGTAAAATAGGCGACATCTTACACTGTAGGAAGAAATGTCCGACTCAGGATTTTTCGTCAGGGTTGGGTCAACGCGAAAATCCACTGCAACTTTTTCGCTGACGGCAGACTCCATTGTTCACTGTCCATTTATCTGCAAGGAGTACCTCAATGGCCCGGAAAACCGCCGCACAAATCGCCGAAGACCAGATCAAGGATCAGGCCTTCAGCGAACTTCAGGCTCTGATCGAAGAATCGGAAAAACTGCTCAAAAGCAGCGCCTCACTGGTGGGTGAGGAAGCGGACACACTTCGTGGGCAAATCGCTCAGAAACTTCAGCAGGCTCGGGACTCCGTCACCCGCGTTCGTGACCGGACCAAACCTGCGGTCGAAGCCACTGAAACCTACATCGGTGGTCATCCGTGGCAAACCGTGGCGATCTCTGCCGGTTTCGGCCTGGTAGTCGGGTTGTTGCTGGGTCGGCGTTAAGCGACCCCGTTTTAATCCGTACCCAGCAAAAAGGCGAGCACGCAGCTCGCCTTTTTCATGCCCGGCTTTTATGCAGACTGAGAGTATGCAGGACTCAGAGCCCGGCCAATTCCCGCAAACTCGCCAACGTCTGAGCATCGAGCCGGATGCCTTCGGTGCTGGACTTGGCCCGTTGTTGGTGACGTCGATCCCCCGGCAAACGCTTGAGCCCCACACCGTGCATCTGCCGGACCAGTTCCTGACTGCGCTCGGCAAAATTCTGCCCGGCCGCCTTGCTCGGGTCGATCACGATCAACAGTTGGCCAGTCCACGGCGTCTTGGCCCCCGGATGGTTCGACCAATCGAACTCGAAGGAAAAATTGCCGCCGGTCAACGCCGCCGCCAACAGCTCGACCATCATCGACAGCGCCGAACCTTTATGCCCGCCAAACGGCAGCAACGCGCCGCCCTCAAGAATCGCTTTCGGGTCCTGGGTCGGCTGGCCGAGACCGTCCACCCCCATGCCTGGCGGCAAACGCTCGCCCTTGCGCGCGGCGATCTGCACATCGCCATGAGCAATGGCGCTGGTCGCCAGGTCGAAGACAATCGGATCGCCGTCAGCCCGAGGGGCGGCAAAAGCAATCGGGTTGGTCCCGAACAGCGGACGATCGGCACCGTGCGGCACCACGCAGGTCATGCTGTTGACCACGCTCAGCGCCACCAGCCCTTCATAGGCGAAAGGCTCGACATCCGGCCACAAGGCTGCGAAATGGTGGGAGTTACGAATCGCCAGCACCGCGATGCCGGCGCTGCGGGCTTTTTCCACCAACAAACCGCGTGCTGCGGCGAGGGCCGGTTGGGCGAAACCATTACCGGCGTCGACCCGGACAAACCCCGAAGCCACGTCCTCGACCACCGGCACGGCCTGGCCATTGACCCAGCCGCTCTGGAGCGTCGACACGTAACCGGGAATGCGGAACACGCCATGGCTATGGGCGCCATCGCGTTCGGCGCCGGCGCAGTTGAGGGCCAGTGTCCTGGCCACCTCGGCGGAGGTGCCATGGCGCTGAAAAATCTGCTCAAGCAAAAGAACGAGCGCGTCGAAATCGAGCGTTTGAGTGTTCGAACTGACGGCCACTTCGGGCGTTGCGGTCATCTGAAGCTCCAGTTTTATTATTGAGTACGGGCAACAGGGTGAAGCGAGGTTGCAGGGCAACCCAAAACAGTTGTCGATTAAGCGCTGTTTTACCGTCGTCCTGTCAAGTCTCGACAGCCTGTTCGCATCAAGCAATATGTACCGCACCCAAGCCTGCCACTGGCCGTACTGTTTTTCCTCAATCCAACAGCCTGCGATTAACCGTCGATCGCAGCACATCGAGGAAAAACCATGATTGCTCCCCCACTGCCGTATTTTTTCGACGACGCAGTACTTGCATCCAAAGCCGAACAGCCCGGTGAACGCGAAAAGGCACTGTCCTTCACGATTGATGACCTGAAGTGGTTGAATGCTGTTTATCTGGCGACGCATGAAGCCCGTATCGCCAATAGCGAGCCCATGCACGTCGACCAGCTGCTTTTAAGCGTACCTGATGCACCAGATATCCCCCTGGCCGGCGCCTTTGCCATGAGCCGGCCCAACGATGGAGAAGTCACGCTCTACACACCGTGGAAAGGCCTGATCAAATTCGCGGACATGGAGGACCTCAAAAGCAGACTCAAGGAATGGTTGGCACAGCCCACTGGCAAGCGTGAGTTATTGCGCTTTCTCTCCATCGAACAACGCAGCGCTTTACCCGCCGCCACTGCGCCAGAAATTACCACGCAAATAATTGAAGGTGCGGTGTTCCAGGACCAGGAGCTCACCCTCGAGCGCAATCAGGCTCAGAACATCAAGACGATGATGGGCGAGCTGGTCAAGCTGCCAACGCTGCAATCGATGCTGGACGAGACCCTCAAGAACGCGTTGCACAAGCCGTTCCCCAAACTGGACCAGCGCCTTACTCGACTGAAGAGCTTTGTCATCGACAGCGATGACCAACAATTGCTTTCCTCGCATTCACTGAGCGATGCCCTGCTGCATTACTACCTGACCAACGAGTGGCCGACTGTCGATTCCAGAGTCTTTTCCAATCCCCAACACAGTGTGAGCAGCAACGCCGATATTCAGGCCTGGGAAAGCGCAGTCAAAGAGATCGCGCAAAGTTTTACCCCTCACTTGCAAGGCCTGCTCAAGACGTTCTGGAATACACCGATGAACAATGGGCAGTCACGCCGGGAGGTTTTTGCCGAGGTTTTGCGCGATACCTTTCACGTGAAGCTTTTGCTTCAGCGTCAGCAAAGTGTGCTAACGACGCAGGAATACCTACGACTGATGAATGTCAGCCTCGTACCTGACACCGACGATCCTCTTCGTATCGAAAAAGTACGTGTCACCGCCCCCTTCAAGCATTACGTGGAGCTCGCCTCGACCGTGATGATCGGCAGCAGCGACACGCTGGGCTTTCTGTACACCCCGTCCAGAGGCATCGAGGCAACGAGCGACCTGCCCGCTGTCAGGAAAATCGTCGCGCAGATGTTGAAAAGCGAAGGGCGTGAAGACACGCTGCTCAACTTCATGTCCTTGGACGAACGCGCTACGTTTCTTTCAATGGAGCCGGATGAACAAGTGATTGTCGGTGAACCGATCATCGGCCCGGTGTTTGAACAGTTGATGACTGACATCCTTGGCAAGCAACGAGAGAATCTTTCCCATGCGCTGAGCCGTTACCGTGAAAGCGAAGGCACGCAGGATCCCCGTGCCTTGTTCGACAACGCACTGGATGTCCGGAGACTGATCGACGAACGACTGCTGGCGGCCGATGCCGCAGGACGCTGGAGTACACACGCAGACCGGCGCCTGAGCGCGCAACCAGCCACCGTTCGTGGCGAGTCGGCCAAAGAGCATCTGGCCCTTCTCTCCACCGTTAAGCGGCCGCTCGACCTACTCCTCGAAAACCTCCCGGTCATTCCCGCAACAACCCGCACGATTACCGAGGCGCAGAGCATCGTCGATTCGTCACTCGGAAGCTTGCAATCGCGTTTCACTCAGACCCTGTCAACGGCATTGCGCAGTGAATTGAAGCTGCACACCGTCATGCGCACCCTGGGTGCGACGGAACAGACGATCATCAACACCGTGCTCGATACCCCGGTACGCTTGCAGCGAGCTGCATTGAACGGCTTTTTGCCGGACGTGTTTTCCTTGGCGCTGAAGGCAGGCGACGCTGTCGACCCGTTGAAACTGGCCAGTTGTTTTGTGCTGACCGAACGAGGAGGCCTGGACCCGTTGCATTCGGGCAAGGCGATTCTATGGACGCCTGCGTCGGGATTTGAAGCCTACAAGGCGTTGGCACCGCTGCTGACCGAGCTGGGGCGACGCCTCAAGGACGACGATGATCGCACCTCACTTCTGGAGAACCTCGGACGTAGTGAGAGAGTGGCTGGGCAGACTTACACCCTGGCGCCCCTGCAGCGAATAGATGAGCATTTTCTCGAACACGTGCAAAGTCCCTATGTCCAGCTGGACGAGGCGTGCGTCACCCGTGCGCTGGCCACGAAGCTCCCCGAGCCGGCCCTGGCCAGTCTCCTGAAGCTGGTGGCACTGCGTGAACCGATGACGGGGTTAGACCGTGTGACGGACATTGCCCAATCCCTGACGACCCAGCAAAAACTGCCGGCATGGCTGGCCAAGGCGTCCATCAAAGATCAGATATTGCATGGGGAGTTGCTTCAGCAATACCTCGACAACGTCACCGACGACCAGGACTACCTCACCGGCATACGCTCCCTGGCGCGCACGGCGCACCATGAGCTTGAAAAACAACTCAAGGCAGACACCTTTGACATCGATCCGGATAAGGTCCAGATCCAGATCCACAAACGCTCGAGGTCTGCGGCCAGCACCCAAACCCTGACCGACTTTGCACTGACCCATTTCAAGGATCTGGACAAAACCCATTTCACACTGGTGTCGCTTGATAACACCGAGATTCCCGAGGACATGGACCAAAGCTACATCAGAGACCTGATACGAAACTTGAAGCTGGGCGAACATCAGCAGAAAACATTGAACGAAGCCTTTGCAGACACCCAGGCAAACGCAGCGGACCGCAGGAAGCGGTTTTACACGCAATTACCCTGGCAGCTGATGCATTACGCCCACACGAAAAAATTGCAGGAGCGCCTGAGCGAGACGGGGTTTGATCTGATACGCCAGGTCATGGACATGCCTGACGCTATCGCCCGCGCGGCAGTCGACGGTGCCCACGCGATCATCCGCCCACTCGAGCTCCTGGGCATCAAGAGTGAACAGGCGGTCAAAGTGCCAGGCGTCTATCTGATTGGCTCATCGGCCGATAGCACCGCGCCACAGGTCCTTGTCGCGCCTCATAACCCTCGGCACGGAGTCAAAGAATATGAAAACGAGAAACAATTGCTGACAGAGCTGAAGACCCGCGGTTCGCTGCTCGATTGGGTACTCATGAATCTGCCGCAACCTGACCGGATGCTGTTGGAAAACCGGATGGCGACCGCCAGTAACCGCCTCCCCGAAGTGACGCTGGCGTCCAATCCGATCAAGGGGAATCTGTTCAAACACTTGTTCAACGACAACGTCGACTTATTAGTCCGATTGCTCGGTTGTCAGACCGATGACAACAAGCAGGGTGAATGGGCAACCATCAAGCATGTGCTGGGTGAAGATTTGAATGAGGCATTTACGTTCTTGACGGGCAAGCTTGCCTACCCGATCACGGTGTGGCGCAGTTATCGCGACATCAAGCAATCCGCCGAAGACCTTCAGATGCACAAATGGGGGGCGGCGATAAAAGAGTTCATCAGCGGCATTGCACAACTCGCCACGTTGCGACAATCGCTGGAAGGGCAAGCGAAGCCATCTTCTACGCCAAGTGCACCTGCGCCAGAAACGCCCGATACCCGGTTCAAATGGCAGAACGTTGCCATTACAGCCCCCGAACGTACGCAGTTGAAGCGTCATGGAAGCATCGACGTCGATCTGAATTCGCTCACATTAAACTCAAGTCTTGGGCTCTATACTCATCCGACGACAAAAAAAACCTACGCACCGGTTGAAGGAAAGGTATATCCGGTCGCAAAGCGCGGCACACGCTGGCGCATCGCCGACACAAACGTTCGCGGTCCTCGGCTGAGTCAGAACGTGTCGAAACAATGGGTTCTGGATAGGCAAACGCCAGCGCCCCGTTTCAGCATCGGCAATCGGTTGCGCACCGCATTTTCGGTTTGGGAGGGCATGAACGTCGATGCCAGTGGAATGCCCGAAATCCGTCGACTGTTTCCGCAAAAGGCTCGTCAAATTGACGAAGCGTTGGACCTGGCAACCACCTATGCCTGGAACTGCTTTCAAAACCTGCAATTGCTGAAGTCCTCCGACGACACGGTTACCCCCGTGCATCAACTCATCATGGATTTTATTGATGTACCGCAGGTGCAGTCCGCGCATGTGGCGCAGCTTGAAAAAGTCTTGGGCGACATTTTTGCGGCCTTGTTGGACCCTTCACTCAGAAAGCCGAAGAGCAGTCGTTTTGTAATCGGCAGGCTGGTCAGTGGTGCGGAAACGTCATTCGCTTTCACCATTCCAACGGATGCAAAGCGGAAAATTTATCTGGCAGAAAAATTCTTCAACACCGGTTTCGACAGCTACCACCCACATCTTTCCGACCCCTCCTTCCCAATCAACACCCATGCTCGAGCAGCAACCCTTATTCATGAGCTTTCCCACCTCTTCTGCAACACCGAAGACATTGCTTACCTCGATTCCGGCAAACCATTCTCCCATCTGATCAATACGACCAGCACAACCGCCAGAGACCTCAAGGACGCGTTGAACACCCTTCAGGACACCGCACTCTCGATCAAGACACCCCTGACTCAGCTGTTCATGACCCAGGATCCTGATACCGGTGAGTGGGAGGATCCGGGCAGCACTTCATATGAAAATACTGATCGGGTAAAAGCGCATATATTGACCTTGACCGGCGGAGAAAACCTGAGCGGTGCCCGTAAAATTTTCAAGAGAGATCCACTGGTCAGACTCAAGGTGCAACTCGGCAACGCTGACAGCGTTGCATGGCTCATCAGCCATATGGGGCGCCAACTGCACACCAGTACCCCATGAATCGAAAAATAAGTGCCCGTTTGATGGGTAACTGCCATGACGGATGTTCTCGCAGACTTCCTCACAAGGTTAGAATGCAGGAAATCAGGATGAGTCAATGACCGACAACCCTCTCTCGCAAGCCGAATACGACGCTGTCACCGATGCCGCTGCGCATTGGTGCATGCGTCTGCACGCCATCGATTGCACTGCTGAAGAGCGGCTGGCGTTCGAGCAATGGCATGACGCTCATCCGCTTCACGCGTTCGAGTACGAGGCCATGCTGGAGATCTGGGATGTCGCGGGCGACCTGCCACGGCCAGAAACCGTGGTGGTCCCGATGGTCCGCGCCAAACCAGCTACGCCTTGGCGCACCTTCGGTATCGCAGCGGCGGTTTGCGCCATGGCGTTGCCACTGGCGGCCTATAGCGGCTGGAACCTGGGCTGGCTGCCCAATTCCTACCAACATTTCGAGGCGAACGACAATGTCCGCCAGGTCACCCTGAGTGATGGCAGTCAGGTGGAACTGAACCTGGGCAGTGAGCTGACGTTCAGCAACTACAAAGACCAGCGTCGGATCACGTTGAAAAAAGGCGAAGCCTTCTTCAGCGTCAGCCATGACACTCGGCACCCCTTCATTGTCCAAGCGGCCGAAGGCAGGATTCGGGTCACCGGAACCCAATTCAACGTCTGGATGTATGAAGATCAGGTACGGGTGAACCTGATTGAAGGTTCGGTGCTGGTGAGCAGCAATGACGCCGTTACGGGTGACGGTTTGCGCCTCGGGCCAGCGATGCAGGCTAGCTATAGACGCGGCGACTTCACTCCCCGGATCAGTCAGACCTACGACAATGACAACTCACTGGCGTGGCGCAGCGGAAAACTGGTGCTCGATGATCTGGCGCTGACCGACGCATTGCCATTGATCAATCGCTACTTGAACAAACCGGTGATGGTAGCCGACAACAGTACCGGCTCGATTCGTATCGGCGGCATCTACAACATCAAAGAGCTCAACAACCTGGTGGCTTCCCTGCCCAAGGTATTGCCGGTCTACCTGACCCGCAACAAAGATGGCAATCCGGTCCTCAATTCCATTCCGCAACAAACCCCAAAAAGCTGAAGGCCGCGACCCTTTGCGGGGTGCGGCCTTCATTTCCTGGTTCAAGCATCGTCAGCGTTACTGTGCGGCCACCTTCCCGGCTTTTTCATCCTGCTCGCGGATCGTCTGAACCTGGTACTTCGGATCGGACGTGATCTGCTGTTCGGTGAACGGCAACACACTCAACTGCTTCCTGGAAAATGCCAGGGTCTGGTCTCTGGAGTACTTGGAGGCCGGATCACTGGATAGCGAGAACGCCAGCAGGCCCTGGGCCTGCGGTCCCTTGTCATCGAAAGTCACCACCTGCAAATAGCTGGTACCGCTGACAACTTCGAGTTTACCGTCGGTTCTCGGCACGCTCTGAATGGCGTTATAAACCCCCAGAGTGCCAGGTCCACCGTGAATCGGCGTCTGCTGGCCGCCACTGCTGACCACCTGGATATCACCCCAGCGGCTATCGGCCTTGAGCCCCATCTTGTTGATCTGCGCGACCGAGGCCAGCATCGCCTCGCGAACCGCCTTTGCGACGTCCGGGCGATCGACCCCCAGGCCACTCGGGGTGTGTTGCGGGTCTTTCGGATCGAACGCCACACGCCAGAGGTCAGGCGTTTGCTGTAGCGACGCCATGACATTCTGAAAATGCACAAACCCCAGACCACTGTCCAGATTCGCACTGCGATCCCAGGCCTTGAGACTGGCACACAGCGGCGCGAGCGCTGGCGCATCGGTACCCAGTGCCGCCGCACAGAACTGCAGCAGGTCCGGCATCACTTGTGCCGCCTGATACACCTGGTCGTCCATCACCATGTGTTGCAGATCCGCCGCTGCTATTGGGCCGGCCTTGTTCAACGTGTTCAGGCGATCCAGGGCAAAACGCGAGCGTAGCCCCAATGGCTGGCCGTCCTGGCTGATCAGTGGCGAAAAACCGGTGAGCGGTTGCGCCGGGTTGGCCATCCAGGCCGAATCGTTGGAGTGCTGCACAAAATCCTTGCGCAACAGCTGCGGCAACTTGTCTGCCGCAAAAATGCCTTTTTGTGCAGCCGTCGGGTCGATGTCCCAGGCACACGCACTGTTGGAACCGTCGAGGACGATCATCTGCAACCCGGCCCGCGGATCACTGCACCTGGCCAGTTTGTCGGCACTGACGTTCGGCACGACCGAGAGATTCATGTACAGCGTCTGCCCCTGGTCATCCGTCGCCAGGGTGTTGACCCACGGGATCCCCTGGATCTTGTGCACCGAAGCCTGCAAGTCCTTGAGGCTGACCGCGCGGTTCATTGCATACCACTGCTGCAAGACCCGATCGTTATCCAGATTGGCGTCGCGCAAGCTGTAGGCGAACTGGTTGTCCCAGTCGAGCTTTCCGGGCCATTGCACGATCGGACCGAACTGCGAACTGTAGACCACATGAGAAACCGGTCTGGTCTGGCCATCCGGTTGTTTCACGTTCACGGTCAGGGTCTGTTTCTTCATCGGCAATGACTTGCCGTCGAGCAGATAACGGCTCGAATCCTTGGGATCGAGTTGCAGGCGATACAAGGTGAAATGCTTGGACGAGTCCACGGTGTGGGTCCACGCCAGGTGCTGGTTGAAACCGATGTTGATCATCGGCAGCCCCGGCAGCGCCGCGCCCATGACGTCCAGTTTGCCGGGAATGGTCAGGTGCATTTGATAGAAACGCATCCCGCCGACCCAAGGGAAATGCGGATTGGCCAGCAACATGCCGCGGCCGTTGAAAGAACGCTCACTGCCGACCGCCACGGCGTTGCTGCCGCGGTCCAGGGCAAACCGCTGCATGCGCGAGGCGGCCACCTGGAACGTCACCGGTTCACCCGCCACAGGAGCAACGGCTTTGGGTGGCGCCGCGCCGGCCAAGGCTTCGGCAAACTGCCCTACTCCGCCCTCGACCAGCAGACGTCGCGTCAACTTGACCAGATCCCGGGCGGTTATCTCGCGCACCCAGTCACCCTGACACTGCTGCGGCAAACCCTGCACCCGACGTTCTGTCAGCGAACGGTTATAGCCCGCCACATAACCTTCAATAAGATCGCGCACTGGCGGGGTTTGTGCTTGCCAGAAACCCTCGACGGCCTGTGGCGTGTTCAGCCAATTGAAAAACAGATCGCTGACCAGGTTTTCGCGCTCTTCGACCGTGAACTGATCCGGGCCGAAATAGCGTGAACGTTCGCCGTTCACGGTGGTGATCTCATTGGCCAGCAGGCACAGGTTGTCCTGAGCGTAGGCGTATCCAATGCCATAACCGAGCCCGCGCTCGTTGTCGGCACGGATATGCGGCACACCGAAACTGGTCCGGCGGATGTCGGCGCTCGCCTGCTCCGGCTGACTGCGTGCGTTTGCCGCAAGACTCAAGCCTACCAACACGCCTGCAAGGCTCAACCGGGTTAACTGCCTGGAAATAATCACGCTCGCTCCTGATCGAAAATACAAACACCCTGCGTCATACACGCACTGCGCCTTCCCCTAGAAACGAATGAAATGACAAAAATTTAGGCCGTGAAAAGCGCTTTTTACGGGCATCTCACAGGCCGCTGACGTGATGGCGACAAAATTTCTACATTCGGGGCTTCATTATTTGCCCTGCTCGTACGTCTTATTGAATGAGAGCACCCATCACATTTCCTGGCCGGCTCGGAAAAGGAGTTTTTGCATGTACAACTCGCAACTGCCAACGGACGGTAGCAATGCGCCAAAGAGCTCTGCCATGGGCTCCGGTGTTTTCAGTCAACGGGGCGAGCGCAATGGCAACGAGCGGATCAGGCTGCTGCTCAAAAGCTATGGTCTGCGAACCAGTCTGATCCGCCTCAAAGTCATCGACGCCTTGCTGACCGCCGCCGAAAGCGACCGTAGCCTTGGCGTGCGCGGCGTGCACAGCCACTTGCTGGACCTGGATATACCCCTGTCCTTTCTCAGTGTGCGGGAAGTATTGAAACGCTTGTGCAGCGAAGGCGTGGTCACGCTCAATCCGGACAAAAGCTACAGCCTGCATCCGCACGCTGCAGCCATGCTCCATCGCGAGTGATCCGCTCAAGGTGCGTCGCTCAGGGTTTGACCTTGCGACGCATCATGCCATTGATCACCACCACGACCACCGCCACGCCGATGGCGATGTACTGAAACAGCTTCTCGCTGATGACGCCTGCGTTTTGCAGATACGAAAGGCCGAACATGATCCCTAACACCACGAGGGAGATCAGAATCGAGTATTTCAAACGTTGCGACTGAGTCATTGCGAGTTCCTGAATCTGAAAAATGTGTCCGGTTTGTATCCAAATGCATGCCAAGCCCCCTACCGCTCTCTGGGGATGGGGCGCTACAAACGGGGTCTCATGTTACAGCCGATCAAAAGATTTGGCTTTATTGCCCCATGAGGATTTTTAAATGCTCCGTCGAATCACACTGCTGATTCCCCTGCTCGCTCTCCTGACACTGAGCGGCTGCATCGTTTTCCCCCACGGCGGCTGGCACGGCGGTCACCATTACGACCGTGGCGGGCCGGGTTATTACCAGCATCGATAAGGGTTGGTTGTGTCATAAAGCGTGGATAAATGAACATTCATTCGTAAGGCAAATACCCCACCCAATAACTATTGAACAAATGCCCGCCCTGTCGCGGGCATTTTTCGTACATGCGTATTCACTTCTTGTTTCCTTCCCTGTGCACATCGAAACATAGCGATAACCATTGAAGCTTTCGGTCTTAATCGTCCATTTGAGCTATTCATATTCGATGATTACTCTCGGTGCATCGCAATAAACCCGCTATTAAATTTTGAGCAAAGAACAGGGATGCCATGCACAAGCCTTTAATCAATATCAGCCCCCACCATTTGTTTGGCTTTTGCCTTGCAATAACTTTTTTCGAACTGCTGACCTATATGGCCAGCGACATGATTATGCCGGCCATGTTGACCGTCACCCGACAACTGGATGCCAGCCCCGACCATGTCCCCTACGCCTTCAATCTTTATCTGGCCGGCGGCATGCTTCTGCAATGGCTGATTGGCCCGCTGTCTGATCATTTCGGTCGCCGCCGGATGTTGCTCACCGGCTGTGCGGTATTCGCCATGGCCTGTGCCGCAGCGTTCAACGTGCAAAGCATTTATGCGTTCAATGGCTTGCGACTGATTCAGGGCATGGGGTTGGGGTTTGTCATCGCGGTCAGCTACCCGGCCCTGCAAGAAGTTTTCTGCGAAGCCGACGCGGTCAAAATCATGGCGTTGCTGGGGAACGTTGCACTGCTCTCCCCGCTTCTGGGGCCGTTGCTCGGCAGTCTGCTGCTGGAGTGGTTGTCCTGGCGAGAGCTGTTTTTACTGCTGGGTCTCGGCGGCGTGATGGTCTGGCTCGGGCTTTACCTGTTCATGCCGGAAACCGTGGGCACCCTGCGCCACGACGGTCAGCGACTGGAAGCCGTGCGTTTTGAATGGCACGGCACCGTGCGCCGCTATGTCGCGTTGCTGACTAACCCGCAATTCCTTTGCGCCGCAGTCGCGCTGGGCGTGATGAGCCTGCCCTTGATTGCCTGGATCGGGTTGGCGCCGCTCTTGCTGATCCACAACCAGGGGCTTTCAACTCTGCACTATGGCCTGTGGCAAATCCCGGTGTTCGCGGCCGTCATTCTCGGCAATCTGATTCTCAACCGACTGATTGCCAACGCTGAACTGCCACAACTGATTCGATACGCGCTTTGGCCGTTTTGCGGCGGGCTCATCGCGCTAGTCGTCGTCAGCTTCTACGGTGCTTCGACAGTCGTGCTGATCAGCTGCCTGGCGCTTTACTCTGTTGGGCTTGGCATGAGCAATGCCGCGCTGTACCGGCTTGCGCTATTTGCAAGCGACGACAGCAAAGGTCTGGTCTCGGCCATGATCGGCATGATCTCGATCGCCGTCATGGGCGGCGGCGGCTCGCTTATTGCGGCCGTCGGTGCCGGTGACAGCCACGAATCGTTCGCTTTGATGGCGGGTATCGCGGGGCTGCTGAGCCTGGCGCCCCTACGCCTGTTTCTGCGGCGCTCTCACATCGCGCTTGCCGTCTGACACCACACAGTAGGTCTTTTGATGATCCATTTACCCCACACCGATGCGCTCTGCGCGTTAACGCAACCCTATTGCCTGGATTCCGTACCCGAGGGCCTGTTCGACCAGGCAATGGGGGAAATCAGCCTGTTTCATTGTCACCACACGCCTGGCTACGAACGCTGGCTAAACGCCAACGGGCTCGATGCAAAGGACCTGGAGACACTGGATGACTGGTCCAGGTTGCCACCGATTTTCGCCAACTATTTCAAACGTCACTTGTTGTTCGGCCCCTCCGGCGAAGGCGCGCTGGAGCTGACCTCATCCGGCACCAGCGGCCAGAAGAGTCGTATGCGCTATGACCCTCGCAGCATGGCCGCGGCTCAAGGCATGGTGAGCCACATTTTCAGGTACTACGGCTGGGATACTCCGCAAAGCCCCTGCAATTATTTGCTCCTGAGCTACGAGCCTGAGGCTGCCATCACCTTGGGCACCGCTTACACCGACCAGTTTCTCTGCAGCTATGCTCCCGTCAATCGCGTCGTCTACGGATTGCGCCGGACGGGTAAAGGCCACGAGGTCGACCTGTTTGGCGTGATTCGCGCCTTGCAGGAGTTTGCCGACGAGGGATTGCCCGTGCGGATTCTCGGATTTCCTGCGTTTCTTTCGCATGCGCTACAGCACATGGAAAACACCTGCGCACCGAATCTCAAGCTACCCGCTCAGTCATTGGTGTTTTTGGGGGGCGGCTGGAAAACCCAGGCCGCACAAGAGATTCCCCTGCTTGAGCTGTATGCCCGAATCAACCGGCAATTAGGTATCGACCTGTCCCGATGCCGGGACGGTTACGGTGCCGTCGAGCATGCCGTGCCCTACATCCAATGTGCCCGCCATCATTTTCATGCACCCATTTACTCGAAGGTTTTCGTGCGCAACCCATCCGATTTCACGGTCCAGCCATACGGCCAGCGCGGCTTGCTGGAATTCGTCTCCCCGTACATTTCGTCAAGCCCGGCGCATGCCGTGGTCATGGGCGATCTGGCGACACTGCACCCGGGAGCAAGTTGCGGATGTGGCCTGACGACCGATTGGTTCGAGCTGCACGGACGTGCCGGCACCACCGCCAGTCGCAGCTGCGCCATGGCGGCTTCCGAATTGCTGGGAGGGGTTTGATATGTACCTCATCAATGGCCAACTGCATGACGACGTTACCCCGGAAAGCGCCCTCGAGCGCCTTCAGAAACAATTGCCCCGATTGCTTTCTGCACCGATCGACAGCGAGACCGTCATCAAGGCCGCCGCTCATTTCGCCACGCAATTACAGACTCGCAGTCTGAACCTGTCCCTCGACGACGATCAATGTCAGGGACTTATCGATTTCTGCCAGTGCAGCAACCTGAGCAGGAAGCTTGAGCGGGAACTGGGTTCGCAACCCCGTTCGCTGAGGCGTATCGACTACCAGCAGCCACATTTTGAAAGCTGGCACCCGTTGGGACTGGTGGTGCATGTGACGCCGGGCAATGCGCCGATGCTGGCGTTCTGCGCGGTTCTCGAAAGCCTGCTGGCCGGTAACATTAACTGGTTACGCCCCAGCGCCAGCGATACGGGTTTGACTGCGCAATTGCTGGCTGCCTTTGTGAAGTGCGACACCAGTGGCAGGCTTGCCGAATTCGTCGCGGTGCTGCCCGTGGGCACTTCCCGGATAGCCGAACTCTGCGCTCAGGCCGATGGCGTGTCAGCCTGGGGCGGTGAAAAGGCGCTCAAGGCGATTCGTCAGCAAATCCCCACCGGATGTCGCTGGATCGATTGGGGGCACAGGATCAGTTTCGCTTATCTGTCGCCTGACGCGGCCAACTCTTCGGCGCTGGATGCGTTGGTGGATGAGGTTTGCAGTCTGGATCAGCAAGCGTGTTCCAGTCCGCAATGGGTGCTGGTGGACAGCAACGATCCGGCGACCCTGCAGGACCTGGGAGAGCGTTTGAGCGAAGCCTTCACGCGTCGTGCCTCGCACTGGCCGGCGCTGGTGCCCACGGACCAGGAAGCGTGCGAGATCACCACCCGCACGGCCATGGCGCAACTGGATTACTGTTTTGCGAACCAGAGCGGCCAGGTCTGGGCCGGCCACGGATGGCGGATCATCTGGGAACACCATCAGACGCTCGCGCCTTCGCCGCTGTTTCGTACGGTGCTGCTCAAACCCGTACCGCAACACTTGATCGCCGAGACGCTGTTGCCTTGGCGCACTGTCCTGCAAAGCTGCGCACTGATTTGCTCTGCGACAGAAACGCCAGGACTTGTGCGAACGCTGGTCAACGCTGGGGTCACCCGTATTGCGCCTTGCGCAGGGATTCATGACGGCTACACCGGTGAGCCCCATGATGGCGTCTACGCGTTGACGCGTCTGAGTCGCCGCCTCTCGGTGAGTCTGTTGCCGGATGTTTTGCCTGGCCGGGCAACGCTCGACCCGGTCCCGCCCGCCCCGGACACCGCCCATGCGCCGATCATGGACAAAAACACCTTCACGACACAGCCGATGGGCGCCGCGGCGCAATTGTATTTTCGCTCAGGAGGGAGCAGCGGCCCTCCGGCCCTCGCCGGTTTCAGCTATCGCGACTTTCAACGGCAGATGCGCGCAGCGGCAGACGGCCTGTTCGCCGCCGGGCTCGATCCTTCACAGGACCGGGTCATGAACCTGTTTTATGGCGGCAGCCTGTACGGAGGTTTCCTCAGTTTTACCAAAATACTGGAACAGATGGGCGTCTCACACTTCCCCATGGGTGCGCCTCAGGACGAGGATTTCAGCGAAATCGCCCAACTGATCGTTGACCAGCGTGTCACCGTGCTGATTGGCATGCCGAGCACCTTGCACCGTCTGTTCTTCAACGAGCAGGCCCGACTCCGCACGTACGCAGGTATTGGCAAAGTGTTCCTCGGCGGCGAGCATCCGGGCCAAACCAGCCTGAGCCTCATGGAAAGCTGCGGGGTCTCGATGATCCGCTCGGCGATCTATGGCTCCGTCGACGCCGGTCCCTTGGGGCATGCGTGCGCAGCCACCGCGAACGGGGTGTTTCACTTGATGTGCGACACCCAGCATCTGGAAATTGTGCAGATCGAACGGGATGAACCGGTTCAGGCTAATGAGATCGGTCGCCTGCTGTTTACTTCACGAGCGCGGCAAGGCCAAACCGTACGCCGGTATGACGTGGGCGACACCGGTCGCTGGATACCCGGAGCCTGTCCGTGCGGGTTGGACTCACCCCGGTTCGAACTGCTCCAACGCCACGGCAAACTGGTTCGAATGGGCACGGAGTTCATTTCGCCTTCGGCTCTGCAGGATGCCGTCGGCGCACCCATTCAGATTGTTCTCGACCACACCCCTGATGGCGTCGAGCGACTCAACGTTCTAACGGATGCAGACATCAACCAGGTTCGCAACGCATTGCTGAGCCATGAAGCACTGGCAAATGCCGTAAACGCCAAACTGTTAACTGTCGAAGTTCAAGTGTGCACAGAGCAAGCTTTCACTCGAAACAAACACAGCGGCAAAACACCCTTGGTTATTGATAAAAGAAAATAAAAATACCACCAGCCACTCACAACTTGCTTTTAACCGTCTAGACGCCTGATATAAAAAAGAGAGAACCCAGTGAAATCAACTTATTCGCTCGAACAACTGCTGCCTTACATACGGCAACATTCAAACTTCTACCGCCAGCAACTGGAAAACTTACCGCCGCAGGGCGTTACGTTACAAGATATACCGCTCACCAACGCCATGGACTATTGGTCTGACAGCAATGACTTGAGTCATTGGCCAGTCCTGACCGGAAAGGTCGACGATGCGCTGCTGTTTAAAACCGGCGGATCGACCAGCCAGGGCAAACTGACGGTGTACACCTATAACGAATGGCAAGAACTGGTCAGTACGTTCGGAGAAAGTTTCTCCTCTCAGCTGAACGACGGTGACCGTGTCGCCAATCTGTTTTTTTCCGGTGATCTTTACGCCAGTTTTCTGTTCATCCACGACGCGCTGGCACATGTGAGGCGATCCATCTGCGAGTTTCCGTTTTCCGGGCAAGTCGAACTGGACGTACTGGCCGATGCGATCGATCAGCATCGGATCAACGTGCTGGTCGGTGTCCCGGCACAGCTGCTGCGATTCGCGGCCTACCTGAACCAGCATCGGCGAGTACTGTGCGGGGTTGATACGTTGCTGTACGGCGGCGAAAGCCTGTTTGCCCCGCAGTTGGCAATCCTCACCGACGTGTTTCCCAACGTGCGCATTGCTTCCATTGGCTACGCCAGTGTAGACGCCGGCCTTATCGGGGCCAGCGACCGCGACTGCGCCTTGGGCGAGCATCGGGTGTTTGAACCACACACCGTTCTGGAGATCGTCGATGAATTCACCGGTGAAGTCATCGAAGAATGCGATCGCACCGGATTATTGGTGGTGACCAATCTGACTCGACGGCTCATGCCACTGCTGCGTTATCCGGTGGGCGACCGCGCGTGCTGGCGCGAACCCGGCTCAACCCCAAGGCGTAAATTCGCCCTCAAAGGACGTAGCGCGCACAGCCAGCGAGTGCGGGTGGGTGTGCTGTCGCTGCTGATCGATGACATCCACGAGATCGTCCAACGCATTGCCCACAACGACCAATGGCAACTGCTGATCGAACATGACGGATACAAAGATATTTTGAGTGTGAAGTGGGTTCCCTCAGCGCTATCAATGGCCATCGTACCGGTGTGCCGAGAGTTGTACGAGGCGCTGGTTGAACACTATCGCGCCATCGAGGAACTGAGCCGCGAGGGCCTGTTGGAGCTGCGAGTGCTGTCCTGCGATGTCACAGCCCTGAAGCTTCACCCACGCTCCGGCAAACAACTGCGGGTCCTGGACTTGCGCGGGTATGACGCACCGTCGCCGGAGCCCGCATGATGCCGCATTTGATTTTTCGACCCTATCGGCCATCCGACGGTATGCGATCCATGAAGCACACCTTCCGTCAGATGCGCTTCCCGTTTACCGTGGCATTTCCGGCGAGCAGTTCCACGGCAGCAATGCTTCATAG
>NZ_JBIWAM010000029.1:0-71542 GCF_044760065.1 Pseudomonas sp. NPDC098740
CGCCACAGTTGTGCAGGCCGACAAATCGGAAGAAGACAGGGATTGATCAATCGAAGTATGCTTTTTCATGGACTCGCCCTCGCTGTCGTTGGCTGTTTAGACTGCCACCGTGGCGCATTGACGCCTCGGCTTGGGCGAGTCCATCCAATTACAGGACCGGGTGCAGTCCGGGCATCGCGTTGGGGTTAAACGGGGAGATGGATGCCGAACGTATTCATCCCATGATCACTGCGCACAAACACATCCCCCCCATGCATCAACGCAATTGCCTTGACGATCGCCAACCCCAAGCCATGGTTATTCCCACTGTTGCTGCGCGACGCATCGACCCGATAAAAACGCTCAAACAACCGCGGTAAATGCTCGCTGGCAATCGGCGATCCAGGGTTCGCAACCCCGATGCTCACCTGATGCTCCTCAACCTCGATCCGCACCTCAATCACCTGGCCAGGTTCGGTGTGTTGCACCGCATTGCTTAGCAGATTAATCAATGCCCGGCGTAGATGAGCGATCTCGATCCGCACCTGGGCATCACCACTGACCTGCACCTGAACCTGCGCGTCTTCAAGAATGAAATCCAGATACTCCAACGTCGTCGCCACTTCGTCAGCCAGCGACGTAGAGGTCAGTTTGGTGGCTTTGCTGCCCTGGTCTGCGCTGGCGAGAAACAGCATGTCATTGATGATCGAGCGCAGTCGCTCAAGCTCTTCAAGGTTCGATTGCAGCACTTCAAAATAGTGTTCGGCGGATCGCCCGCGAGTCAGCGCAACTTGGGTCTGGCCGATCAGGTTGGTGAGGGGCGAGCGCAGTTCATGGGCCACGTCCGCGTTGAACGACTCAAGGCGCGAGTAAGCCTGTTCGACCCGCTCCAGTGTTGAGTTAAATGAATTGACGAACTGATTCAGTTCCGGCGGTAGCGGCGACAATTGCAGACGACCGGACAACAACGGCGGCGCCAGCCGCTGGGCTTCCTGGGACAACTTGATCAGCGGTTTGAGGCCGATCCGCGCCACCCAATAACCGAGGGCCGACGCCAGCAACACGCCGATGATCGCCAGGCTGATTAGGGCAATCAGCAGATGATGTTGAGTCTGCAGAAACGTCTCGGTGTCGATGCCGATCATGAAGCGTAACGGCGGGCGCTGATCCTTGGCCGGGAACTGGCTGACCAGCACTTTCAGCGGATAAGGCTGGTCCGGCAGATTCAAGTCGCGCATGCCCAGCGGCCCTTCGGCAAAGGCGCGGATCTGCGGCGTCAGGTTGCCGTATTCGTAGTGCGGATCACCGCTGATGATCCAGAAACTGATGCGTTTGTCTTCCTCGCCGAGCAGCTTGAGCTTGTTGTTGATCTTCACCCAATGCTCGGGCGTGCCGTAACGGCCGACGGTGGATTCGAGCACGCTGTAGCGCGCGTCCAGCTCAGCTTCCGGCAACAAACCCAAACCTTTATCGACCTGCTGGTACAGCGCCCAGCCGATCAACAGAAACACCAGCAGCGCCACCAGCGTGAACATCCCGCTCAGGCGCAGCGCAATAGAATTACTGGACACCACGGCTCTCCAGCACATAACCCATGCCACGAATCGTGTGCAGCAGTTTCTCGTCGAACGGCCCGTCGAGCTTCGCTCGCAAGCGTTTGATCGCGACTTCGACGACGTTGGCATCGCTGTCGAAATTGATGTCCCAGACCATTTCGGCGATGGCGGTTTTCGACAGAATTTCCCCTTGCCGCCGCGCCAGTACGCTCAGCAGCGAGAACTCCTTGGCGGTCAGGTCCAGGCGCGTGCCGGCGCGGGTGGCCTTGCGGCTGATCAAATCTATCCACAGGTCGGCGATGCTCACCTGCACCGGTTCGTGACCGCCGCTGCGACGGGTCAGCGCTTGCAGGCGCGCCACCAGTTCGAGGAAGGAAAACGGTTTGCCAAGGTAATCGTCGGCACCGTCGCGCAGGCCTTTGATCCGGTCTTCCACACGCTCGCGGGCGGTGAGCATGATCACCGGGGTTTGCTTGCGCGCACGTAATGCGCGCAGTACGCCGAAGCCGTCGAGGCCCGGCAGCATGACGTCGAGGACGATCACCGCGTAGTCGCTTTCCAGCGCCAGGTGCAGGCCTTCGACGCCATCGCGCGCCAGGTCCACGGTGTAACCCTGTTCCGTCAGGCCGCGGTGCAGATAATCCGCGGTTTTTTCCTCGTCTTCGATAATCAGAACGCGCATGACCCCGCCTCAGTCTGTGGTCGTCAGCACCGGCATCGGTGCGGGTTTGGGCTGATGGAACAGCCGTTCAAGCCACAAGTATATGACCGGAGTGGTGAACAACGTCAGCGCCTGGCTCACCAGCAAGCCGCCGACCACCGCGATCCCCAAGGGCTGGCGCAGTTCGGCGCCGGTGCCGTAGCCGAGCATCAGCGGCAACGCGCCGAGCAGGGCGGCGAGGGTGGTCATGATGATTGGCCGGAATCGTGTGATACAGGCCTGGTAGATCGCTTCTTCCGGCGACAGCCCGCCCTTGCGCTGCGCTTCGAGGGCGAAGTCGATCATCAGGATGCCGTTCTTCTTCACGATCCCGATCAGCAACACCAGCCCGATCAGCGCCATGATCGAAAAGTCCTGGCCGCAAATCCACAGCATGATCACCGCGCCGAGTCCTGCCGACGGCAGCGTCGAGATGATGGTCAGCGGATGGACGAAGCTCTCGTAAAGCACGCCGAGAATGATGTACACCGCCACCAACGCCGCCAGGATCAACCATGGCTGACTGGCCAGCGAACTCTGGAACGCCTGGGCCGCGCCCTGGAAGTTGCCGCTCATGGCGGCCGGCATGCCGATTTCGGCCTTGGCCTGGTTGAGCATGATCACCGCATCGCCCAGTGCCACACCGGGCGCGAGGTTGAACGATAGGTTGGCGGCGGGGAACATGCCGTCATGGGCGATGGACAGCGGGCCCACGGTCGGCGCATCGAATTTCGCCAGCGCTGACAGCGGCACCATTTCCCCGCTCAGCGGCGAGCGCAGGTAGAAATAGTTGAGGCTTTCAGCCTTGCCGCGCTGCTTGGTGTCCAGTTCCAGAATCACGTTGTACTGGTTGATCTGAGTCTGGAATTCATTGATCTGCCGCTGGCCGAAGGCGTCGTACAGCGCTTCATCGACATCGCTGGCGGTCAGGCCGAAACGCGCGGCGGCGCTGCGGTCGATGCTGATGTGGGTGATGCTGCCGCCCAGTTGCAGGTCGTTGGAAATGTCGCTGAACGCCGGGTTGGCGCGCAGTTTTTCCGTCAGGCGCTGGGTCCAGGTGCTGAGGGTCGCGCCGTCGTTGCTCTTGAGCACGTATTGGTACTGCGCGCGGCTCGGGCCGGAGCTGAGGTTGATGTCCTGCCCGGCGCGCAGGTACAGCACGATGCCCGGGACTTTCATCAGTTGCGGACGAATCCGGTCAATGAACTGGCTGGCGGAGACGTCGCGGTCGCCGCGCTTTTTCAGGGAGATCCAGAAGCGACCGTTGGCGATGGTCTGGTTGCTGCCGGAGACGCCGACCGAGTGGGAAAACGCCGCGACCGCCGGATCTGCGGCGACGATTTCGGCCATCGCCAGGTGTTTTTTCACCATGTCGCCGTAGGAAATATCGGCGGCCGCTTCGGTGGTGCCGAGGACGAAACCGGTGTCCTGCACCGGGAAGAAGCCCTTGGGGATAAAGATGTAACCGGCAATCGCCAGGCCCAGAGACAGGCAGAACACCCCGATCATCAGCTTCTGGTGGGCTAGGGCGCGGCGTAGAAGTTTTTCATAGCCTGTCAGCAAGCGTTCGCCAAACGTAGGTTTGCTGTGGGCGTGATGCACCGGCGCGCGCATGAACAGCGCGGCAAGCGTTGGCGCCAAGGTCAGTGAGACCACCACCGAAATCATGATCGTCGAAGTGGCGGTCAGGGCGAATTCCTTGAACAGCCGCCCGACCACGCCGCCCATGAAGAGCAACGGAATAAACGCCGCCACCAGCGAAAAGCTGATGGAGACCACGGTGAAACCAATCTCGCCGGCACCTTTGATCGCCGCCTCGCGCATGCCGTCGCCAGCCTCAAGGTGACGGTGAATGTTCTCTACCACCACAATCGCATCGTCGACCACAAACCCCACGGCCACCACGATCGCCACCAGCGTCAGGTTGTTCAGGCTGAAACCCATGATGTACATCAGGGCGAAACTGGCGATCAGGGACACACCGAGCACCGACGCCACGATCAGGGTCGCTGACAACTGCCGCAGGAACAGCGCCATCACCGCCACCACCAGCATGATCGCGATCAGCAGGGTGACTTCCACCTCATGCAGCGAAGCGCGGATAGTCTGGGTGCGGTCGATCAACACCTTGACCTGCACCGAGGCCGGCAGCATGGCCTCCAGCGTCGGCAGGGCCGCTTGAATACGGTCGACGGTCTCGACGATGTTGGCCCCCGGTTGCCGGAAAATCACTAGGTTCACCCCCGGCTGACCGTCAGCCCAGGCCTGGATGTAGGCATCTTCCGAACCGTTGACGACTTTGGCCACATCCTTGAGGTGAACCGGGGCACCGTCCTTGTAGGAAACGATGAGTTGGCTGTATTCCTCAGGATGGAACAACTGGTCGTTGGTCGACAGCGTCGAAATGCTCGACTCACCGTACAACGCACCTTTGGCCAGGTTGAGGCTGGTGTTCTGGATCGCCAGACGAATGTCCGCCAGCGTCAGGCCGATGGCCGCGAGCTTGTCCGCCGAGGCCTGTACGCGGATCGCCGGACGTTGCTGGCCGGTGATGTTGATTTGGCCTACACCGTCGATCTGACTGATCTGACGGGCGAGCAGGGTTTCCACCAAGTCGCTGAGTTCGGTGCCGGGCATCTGGGTCGAGTTGACGCTGAGGATCAGTACCGGGCTGTCGGCCGGGTTGACCTTCCTCCAGGTCGGCAGGGTCGGCATGTCTTTGGGCAGTTTGCCGGCGGCGGTGTTGATCGCGGCCTGCACTTCCTGAGCGGCGGTGTCGATGCTTTTGTCGAGAGTGAATTGCAGGGTCAGGATGGTCGAGCCCAGTGCGCTGCTCGAGGTCATCTGGGTCACGCCGGGGATGGCGCTGAATTGCACTTCAAGCGGCGTGGCCACCGACGACGCCATGGTCTCCGGGCTGGCACCGGGTAATTGCGCGGCCACCTGAATGGTCGGAAATTCTGCTTCCGGCAACGGCGCGATGGGCAGGCGCGGGAAGGCGATAACACCGAGCAGCACCAGTGCAAAAGTCAGCAGGATCGTCGCCACCGGATGGTCGATGCACCAGGCAGAGACCGAGCCATGGCCCTTCATGGTTTCGGCTCCGATTGGACCACTTGCGGCGGGTCAGTCACTACGTGCACCGTCGAGCCGGGCTTGAGCCGCGACTGGCCGTCGCTGACCAGCACGTCGCCCGGTTTAACGCCTTTGATGATGTCCTGGCCGCTGCCTTGATAGACCATTTGTACGGTGACGGTTTCGACCTTGTCGCCGTTGACCCGGTACACGAAATGTTGATCGAGACCGCGTTGTACGACGGTGGGCGGCACCACCAGCGCATCTTTATCCAGCGCTGTCTGAATTTTTACCGTCACCAGCAGACCCGGCCAGAGTTTCTGCCCGGGGTTGTTGAATTCAGCTTTGGCGCGAATGGTCCCGGTGTTGGCGTTGATCTGGTTGTCGATCAGGGTCAAATGACCTTCGCCGAGCAGGTTGCCGGTTTCGCCGTCAGTGTCGGCGCCGATGTAGGCCTTCACTTTTGCACGTTGTGGGTCGCCGATCAGACCCTGCAGGGTCGGCAGCATTTGCTGTGGCAGGGAGAACTCCACGGCGATCGGGTCGATCTGGGTCACCGTGAACAGGCCTTGAGCGTCGGTCATGCGCAGGAAGTTGCCTTCATCCACTGTGCGAATACCGACGCGACCGGTCACCGGGGAGCGAATCTGTGTGTAGGAGAGCTGCACCTGAGCGGCGTCGATCGAGGCCTGGTTACCTTGGGCGGTGGCTTTGAGTTGGTTGACCAACGCCTGTTGCTGGTCATAAGTCTGTTTGGAAACGCCGTCGTCCACGCTCAATAACTTGTAACGCTTGAGGTTGACGAGCGCGACTTGCAATTGCGCCTGACTTTCGCCCAATTGCGCTCGTGCCTGATCGAGACTGGCGCGGATCGAGCGGTCATCGATGGTGGCCAACAGGTCGCCTTTGTTCACCGGTTGGCCTTCCTTGACCAGGATTTTGGTGAGGATGCCGTCGATTTGCGGACGCACTACCACGCTGTGCAGCGACAGCACCGAGCCGATGCCGCTGACGTAGCGGAGGACATCTTTTTCGACGACGTTCACTACCCGAACGGGGATAGCAGAGGGCGCGGTCAGTGTGGTGGTAGCGGGCTTGATGGCGTACCACAGGCCCAGCGCTGCCAGAACGATCAGAAGGGCTGCGAGCAGGGCGGGTTTTTTCTGAATTCGCATGCGAGTGGGGCGCCGGAGCTGGATGGTCGGATTTTTTTCAGGTTGATACCTTCCTTTATAAACCTGTTCGCCCGTCAGGAAGGTGACTGCTAACTGACGGCGCTGTCAGTTTGGACCTCTGCGGGTCGACGCCGATCCCCTGTAGATACCGTCTTGACCCTCACCGACCAAGACACAAAACCCGACGGACTCGCTTGCGGCTTGAAGCTTGCTGCTTCCGACACAGGTATACTGCCGCCTTTCGCGGCTCGCTGACCGGGCCCGACTCTATTGCATCACCCGGAGCTTTCATGACTTCCCCGACACAACCGCCGGTTGCCGACGCTTTGAGCGACGACCAGGCAGACCTGCCAGACAGCGTCGACTCCAGCGCAGACAGCGAAACCAAAGCCGAGATCCCGGCGTTCAAGTTCCCGTTCAAGCCGGGCGACCTGGCCGCAGCGAAGAACGCCAGTCAGCCCTGGTACAAGAATGGCGCCAAAAACGGCCATACCAAGACCCCCGGCGCCGCGCCTCCCGGCACTCGTCGCTCAATGGGTAAACGCTGACTGTCAGGCGTTTTGTTGACCGGTAATTGTTTCTCCTGTTTTTGAGACAGTTCCCACAAGGATGAGCGATTCGTCCTCTGGGGAAAAGGTGGCCGCTCGTCGAAGATTCATACCCGTGAATTCTTGATGAAGGCCGCCGAAATGACTCTGGTAAAAACCCTCTCTCTACTGTCGCTGGTGGCCCTGACCACTGGCTGCATGTCGTCTGCGCCCGATCCACAGATCCGTTTCGGCGTCGAAGCGCTGGTTCCGCCGTTCGAGAGCCGTAATGACAAGGGTGAGCTGGTCGGATTAAACATCGAGTTGGGCAACGCGCTGTGTGCCGAACTCAAATCCCGCTGTGTCTGGGTCGACCAGGATTACGCCACCAATATTCATGCCCTTGAAGTCAACCGTTTCGACGTGATCATGCCGATGACCGCCACCTCTGCGCGTCGCGAGCGGGTTGATTTCACCGAAAACCTGTATCCCTTGAGTAACCGTCTGGTGGCTCGCGTGGGCTCGAATCTGCAGCCGGATGCGCAATCACTCAAGGGCAAGCGTGTCGGCGTCCTTGCGGGCACAAGTCGCGAGGCTTTCGCCAAGGCTCGCTGGGCGGCGGCCGGGGTGACGGTGCGCAGTTTCAATTTCAACAACCATTTGGTCGCCAGCCTGTTGGCGGGTGATATCGATGCAACCCTGCAAGACTCGATTGAAATTACCCAAGCGTTATTAAGTCTGCCCCAAGGGCAAGCTTTCGAGTTTGCCGGTGCCCCTCTCAAGGACTCCATGCTGGGCAGTGGCGTGGCCATGGCTGTGCGAAAAACCGACACCCTGCTGCGCGATAACCTGAATGCGGCGCTTGAGCGTCTTAAGCAAAATGGCCAGTACCAGGCGATTACCCAGCGTTATTTGCCACCCGCAGCACCGGAATCACCGCGCTACTTTCCGAATGAGGAAGGTCTGGCATTCTCCGATGCGGTGCAGATCGGCGAGACCATTTACCTTTCCGGGGTGCTCGGCCTAGGGGCTGATGGTGAACTGGTGAAGGGCGGCATCGGCCCGCAGACGACCCAGGTCATGGAGAACTTGCGTACCGCGCTGCAACGCAGCGGTTCGTCCCTGGCTCAAGTGGCCAAATGCACGGTCATCCTTGCCGACATAAGGGATTTTTCCGCCATGAATGCTGTGTATCGCAGTTTCTTTCCGGCGGATCGTTTGCCCGCACGTACGACGTTTGCCGGCAAGTTGGTCGAGAACGCGCGGGTAGAAGTGGAATGTCTGGCGGTGACGGCCAGCTAATTCTTTTGACGACGAGCCACTGCGCAACGGGATTGCGCAGTGGTTCCGAAGTCATGCGTCTTAGGCTGGCCGCAACGAAATGAACGCGTAATTCTCAGGAGCATCAGTCGCCACGTGCGCCCCGGCCGCCTGCACTTGCCCGGCGATGTCCTCGCCCGACACATGAAACAACCAGTCAGCGCCTGACTCAGCCAATGGCTGCGCCGCAACCTGATCGATGACCCTCGCAAACGCGGTCATGTCCGGCAAATAAGCAGTAAAGCCATCGCCCTTCAGTGCTGTAGTCCGAATCCCCAACAACGCGCAAATCGCATCCTTGGTCCGAATGTCATCGCGATCCGCCTGACGGGAGCGCTGGATTAATCCGACCAGTTCCTGATCCACCAATTCACCACCGACAATCAGATCCGGTCCCGTTTCCCACGACTCGGGAGGACATTCCTTCACGGCAATGTTCAGGGGGATGTGCGGATTGATTTCCATCGGGTAGATGCGGCACACCAACGGTCGGCGTTCGTAGATGCGGCAGAGGTTGTCTTCGTCAAGATTCCGGCAAGGACCGACGTTGTAGGCGGCAAAGGTGATGGCTATGTACGCCTCGGATGCGCCGCTTCGAACACTCACCGAACGGCGTTCGGCGTGTTCGCGTTGCTGCATGGGCAGGCCCAGGCCATTGCCCAGGAAACCTTCCACCAGCACGATCACCTGACCGCCATCGGCCGCCCACATCCGGGCTTCGGGCAGGGTCAGGGGCACGTGGTGGTCGTTGCAGCATTTGCCACAGCCTACGCAGGAAAACGTCGTATTCATTGAACGGCCAGTCGCATAAAAGGATATGAAACGGCGACAGAATGCCGCCGCAAAGGCCGCTGTCGAAGCAAGTTATGCGCCAGTCACTGCGCCTTGGCGGTTGGGCGGATGGAGTCCCATTCGGTGACGTAAGCGGTTTTGCTTTTCTTGTTGTACAGACACAGTTCGGTGCCTTGCTGGCCTTTCATGTGTTTTTGCGGGTATTGGCCTTGCAACAGAAGTGCGGTGTAGCCAACCCGGTCATTGAACTGCGCGGCATTGCCCACGGGTTTGGCATTCTTCAGGCCGCTGGCCTTGGTGCAACTGGCGAGCACGGCTTTGTCGTAGGCGGCCCAGGCGTCGGGGCTGGAGGCGTGGGCCTGGGAGGCGAGAGCGGTGAGGCAGAGGAGGGTCAGGGTTGAGGCTTTCATGTTCTGGCATCCGTGGGTGGGTATTGACCAAGGTCTGAGTATGTCAGGCCGGAACCGGTTCCCGGCGGACCACGCGCATTCCGGCGTTTTCATACAAACGCTGCGCCCGAAGGTTGTCTTCCAGCACCTTCAAATCCACAAAACCTTCGCGTCGTTGCTGAAATATCTTGAAAGCATGTAGCAGCAACGCACGTCCTAATCCTTGCCCCTGAGCTCGTGGATGCACTACCAGGTTTTTGATGTAGGCACTTGTCCAGCACTGGCAAACACCCACAATACCTTCGGCATCCAGAGCGATGAAGCACAGGGTCGGGTCGTATTCCGGATCGGTTTCAAATCGCTGCTGCCAGACGTCCAGGGCCGGCACGCGACCGCCACCGTCCTGATAGCCCAGTTCCATCAAACGATGAACGGCGTCTGCCAGATCGGGGCGGTATTCGCTGAGGACGATTTCCTGAGGCCAAGCGATCGCAGGCACACCTTCAGCAAGGTTGCGCCGCATCAGAAAGCAGAAGTCCTCGGCCAAGACTCAATGACCTTGTTCAGCGACAGCCTTGGCCGCTTCGATCAGGCACTTGGTCAGTTCTGGCGAGGAGAACTTGGTCAACACCGCGTTCGCGCCGGCAAGACGGGCCTTTTCGCTGTTCATCGCGCTGTCCAGAGAGGTGTGCAGCAGCACATAGAGGTGCGAGAAGTCCGGGGTTTCGCGCAGGGTTCGGGTAAATGCGTAACCGTCCATCTCCGACATTTCGATGTCCGAGACGATCAGGTTGATCTGCTGGGCCGTGCCTTGCAGGTCCAGCAGGCAGTCGATGGCTTCCTTGGCACTGCGCGCGGTGTGGCATTGCAGGCCGAGGTTGCGCAAGGTGTGAACCGATTGCTGCAACGCCACCTGGCTGTCATCGACCACCAGAATCCGCGCGTTGCCGAGTACTTCGGCGTCCTCCATGCTCAGTTCGGTCGGGGCCGTTTCGATCTGCGCCGGGGCGATGCCATGGATCACTTTTTCGATGTCCAGCACCTGTACCAACGTGCCGTCGACCGAGGTCACGCCAGTGATGTACGAGCGCACGCCGCCAGAGCCAAAGGGCGGCGGACGGATGTCGGTGGTCAGGCAGTGGACGATCTTGCTCACCGCCTGAACGTGCAACCCCTGCTTGGAGCGGCTGACATCGGTGACGATCAGGCAGCCACCGTTCGGGTCTTCCAGCGGTCGTTCGCCGATGGCACGGCTGAGGTCGATCACCGACAACGAGGCACCGCGCAGGGTGGCGATGCCTTTGACGTGGGGATGCGACTCCGGCAGTTTGGTCAGCGGTGGACAGGGAATGATTTCACTGACTTTCAGCAGGTTGATCGCCATCAGCTTGCCGCTGCGCAAGGTAAACAGCAGAAGCGAAAGTGAGTCTGCGCGGGCTTTGTTTGAAGACATAAAAACCTTCTGTGGAAAAAGGTGATGGGCGACCGCGAGGATCGCCAACAGCTATCGATGCCGGGTTATCGACTTGTTGCGGGCAGGCTTTAGGGTTATTCCCCGGTATTGCCGACCAACGCGATCCTAAGTAGCAGCTGCCGAAGGCTGCGTTCGGCTGCGTAGCAGTCGTAAACCCTGTCCCCGGTGCATCAGATACAACACGGTGAATCGTTTGGCGAGGACTTCGTCCTCGGACGCAGCCTTCGGCAGCTGCTACAGGAGATCGGGTTATTTCATGCCCAGGCGTTTGGCCATTCTTCCAAGATTCGCCCGATCCAAGCCTAGCTCACGCGCCGCACTCGCCCAATTGTTATGGTGCCGTTCCAGACAGGCGTTGATCAGTCGACGCTGATAATCCTCGGTCGCCACCCGCAAGTCTCCCGAGACCAAAGCAGCAGGGCTGATTGGGGCTGGCTCGGTTGCAAGCTCAACGCTGCCATTGGGCAAATCCAGATCCGCCGCGCTCAAGCTGAGAATCTTCGGCCGCTCCTTGCAGTTACCCAGTGCTTTCAAGGCACTGCGGCCAATCAAGTGCTCCAGCTCCCGCACATTGCCCGGCCATGCGTACGCCAGCAATGCAGCCTGCGCATCGCTGTTCAGGCGCAGGCTGTTGAGGCCCATGCGAGAGCGGTTTTGCTCCAGGAAGTAGCCGCTGAGCAGCAGCACATCCCGCCCACGATCACGCAGTGCTGGCACCAGCAACGGATAAACGCTCAGGCGGTGATAGAAGTCGGCACGGTAGCGGCCACTGCGCACTTCCTCGGCCAGGTCGCGGTTAGTCGCGGCGATCAGACGCACGTCCACCTGGTGTTCTTTATCCGACCCCAATCGCTGCAGCTGACCACTTTGCAGGACTCGCAGCAATTTGGCCTGGACGGTCAGGGACAGCTCACCGACCTCATCGAGAAACAGCGTGCCGCCATTGGCCAGTTCAAACTTGCCGCGCCGATCGTTCATCGCGCCGGTGAAGGCGCCGCGGACGTGGCCGAACAATTCGCTCTCCACCAGCGTGTCCGGCAGCGCGGCGCAGTTGAGGCTGATGATCGGCTTGTCGGCCCGGGGCGATGCGGCGTGGATGGCTTGGGCGACCAGTTCCTTGCCGACCCCGGTTTCGCCGGTGATCAGCACGGTAAGATCGCTGCCGCCCACCAGATTGATTTCTTCCACCAGCCGTTTGTGGGCCTTGCTCTGGCCAATCATCTCGCGGTTCTGCTGGCCGCTGGCTTGTCGGTAAACCTCGGCACGCTGATGTTCGTCTTCGACACGAGTGGCCAGGCGTTCGATGCGCTCGGCGGCGTTGACCGTGGCGGCGGCGAGGCTGGCGAAGGCTTCCAGGGCGTCCAGCTCGATCGGTTCGAAGCGCTCCGGATCGAGTGCGTCGAGGGTCAGTAAACCCCATGGACGCTCGTCGATAAACAGCGGGCAACCCATGCAGTCGTGGACTTCCAGATGATCATCGAGGCCATCGACCAGGCCGTCGTAAGGGTCGGGCAATACGCTGTCGGCGGCGAAACGGGTCGGGCCGTGGCTGCTGAGCAGCGCTTCGAAACGCGGGTGTTCGCTGACTTTGAAGCGTCGGCCGAGAGTGTCGGTACTCAGCCCGTCGACGGCCAGTGGCACCAGCCATTCGCCATCAAGTCGCAGCAGGGCGGCAGCGTCGCACGGGAGCAAGGCGCGCATGGCTTCGAGCAAGCGCCGATAGCGTTCGCCTTCGGGGAGTTCGCGGGAGAGGTCGGAGACCAGTGGCAGCAGGGTGGTGAGCAAGGCTTTTGCAGTCATAGTGACTCCATGTAGTCGGCATGACTATAAGTCAGTGTGTGTCGATATGACTATAAAGAACTTAACTAATTGATTTATAAGGTTTTATTTTCTGGCACGGAAACTGATAAGTACAAGACAGTCAGTTAGCAATCCAAGTAGATCAGGAGTCGCCTTATGCTTAGCGTTCAAGACCGTGCAATCGTCAAATCCACCGTGCCCTTGCTGGAAAGCGGTGGCGAAGCATTGATCACTCATTTCTACCGCATGATGCTGTCCGAGTACCCGGAAGTTCGCCCGCTGTTCAACCAGGCTCACCAAGCCAGCGGTGATCAGCCGCGCGCCCTGGCGCATGGCGTCTTGATGTATGCGCGGCACATCGACCAGCTCGACCAGTTGGGCGACCTGGTGGCAAAGATCATCAACAAGCACGTGGCCCTGCAAATCCTCCCGGAACACTACCCGATTGTCGGCGCCTGCCTGCTGCGAGCCATCTCCGAAGTGCTGGGCGACGAGATCGCCACACCTGAAGTGATGGCCGCCTGGGGGGCTGCTTACGGTCAACTGGCCGACATCCTGATCGGCGCCGAAACCAGCATCTACGACCAAAAGGAACAGGCACCGGGCGGCTGGCGCGGAGCGCGGGAATTCATCGTGGTGGCCAAGGTCGAGGAGAGTGCGGAAATCATCTCGTTCTACTTCGAACCGGCCGACAAAGGCCCGATTCTGGCGGCAGAGCCAGGCCAGTACATCGGCATGAAACTGATCCTCGATGGCGAAGAGATTCGTCGTAACTATTCGCTGTCGGCCTTGGCGAACAAAGGCCAGTACCGGATCAGCGTTAAACGTGAAACCGGTGGCCGCGCCTCCAACCATTTGCACGATCAACTGCATGTGGGCTCCAGCATCCAGCTGTTCCCGCCATCGGGCGAATTCACCCTGACCGAAAGCGACAAACCATTGGTGCTGATCAGCGGCGGCGTCGGGATCACTCCGACGTTGGCGATGCTTGAAGCGGCGCTGGCGACCGAGCGGCCGGTGCACTTTATCCACTGCGCACGCAACGGTAGCGTTCATGCTTTCCGCGACTGGATCGATGGCTTGGCCGAACGTCATCCGCAACTCAAGCGCTTCTATTGCTACGACGAAGATGATGGCGTGAGCCCGTCGGCGCACAAGGTTGGCCGGTTGAGCCAGGAACAACTGGGCGAGTGGTTGCCGCAACAGCGTGATCTGGACGCGTACTTCCTCGGGCCTAAAGGCTTCATGGCGGCGGTCAAACGTCACCTCAAAGCGCTGGGTGTGCCGGAGAAGCAAAGCCGTTACGAATTCTTCGGACCGGCTTCGTCGTTGGAGTAACGCTAACGCCGGGTGGTCTGCGGCGAGGGAGCTCAGCCCTTCACTTCCTTCAAGTGTTTGTACACCGTCGCCCGCCCCATGTTCAGCACGTTCGCTACATAGTTGGAGGCGCTTTTACCTTTGAAGGCGCCTTCGGCGTGCAGTGCCAGCACCAGTTCGCGCTTATGGTCACGGGTCAGCAGGTTCAGGCTCAGCTGACGTTCGCGCAGCCAGGCGTGGAGGAAGGTGTTGATGCGCTCCTGCCAGTCATCGCGAAACAGCGAGTCCGGTTGCGGAATCAACTTGCTCGGCGACAGGAACAGATCCAGTGCGGCTTTGGCATTTTCGAACAACGAAATATTCAGATTAATGCACAGCACCGCCAGCGGATGACCTTCGCTGTCGCGCAGCACGCTGCTCAGGCTGCGAATCTTCTGACCATCCCAATTGAGCTTTTCGTACGGCCCGATGTTTCGTTCGCTGATCTCTTCGCTGAGCATGTCCTCCAGCGCCGAGTCGTCACCAATTTCCCGTTTGGACAAGTTGTTGGCGATGTAGTCGACCTTCTGGGTACGCAGGTCGTGCAGCACCACCTCGGCGTGAGGAAAGAACAACGTGGCGATGGCATCGGCGATCGCGCGGAAGTTATCCAGCGGCGAGCTCTTCAATGCAGAGTCATCACCGACCGGTTCTTGTTCTTGGGCGTTCATAAAGTGGAGCTCCAGACAGCATCAGCGCCCCGTCAAAAAGGGGCGCTGGAAGTTTGCCGCAATCGTGTCGACACGTCACCTGAGTCTGAACGTCAGCCCAGCCGCGCGGGGGAGAGCATCTCGGTGTTCAGACCGAAGCGAGTCAGTTGCTCAGGCAAGGCTTCACCGCGCACCAGTGCAGCGCTGGCCTGGCCCATGGCCGGCGAGGTCTGGATGCCATAACCGCCTTGTGCCGCTACCCAGAATAACCCCGGCACCTGCGGATCGAAACCGGACAGCAAATCACCGTCGCTCACGAAACTGCGCAAGCCGGCCCAGGTGCGGGTCGGACGGCGGATGGTCAGGGTGGTGGCTTCTTCGATCTGGTAGATGCCCATCGCGATGTCCAGCTCTTCGGGCTGCACGTCGTGCGGTTCTACCGGGTCGGCGTTGGCTGGCGAGCCGAGAAACATCCCCGCGTCGGGCTTCATGTAGAAGGATTCGTCGAGGCTGACCAGCATTGGCCAATGGTGGATGTCCACGCCCTCGGGGCCGGCGAAGATGAACGCCGCGCGCCGCTTGGGTTGCAGGCCCAGTGGTTTGGCACCGGCCAGCTCACCGATTTTGTCGGCCCAGGCGCCTGCCGCGTTGATGATGATCGGGGCGCTGAAGGTCTGACCGTTGGTGTGTACTTGCCATACACCTTCGGCGTCACGGGTCAGGCTCAGGACTTCGCTGTCGGTATGAACTTCGCCCTTGTTGCGTCGGATACCGCGCAGGTAACCCTGGTGCAAGGCATCGGTGTCGATGTCGCTGGCGGTCGGGTCATAAATTGCGCCATGGACTTTTTCCCGACGCAGAATCGGCAGGCGCACGCAGGCCTCGTCGGCGCTGAGCCGCTGCATCTCCGGCACCGTGGCTTTGGCGCTCAGGTATTGATTGTTCAGCTCGTCCGGGTCACCGGTGAAGTCCACGGTCATCTCGCCACGCGGGGTCAGCAGCGGGTGTTCGCAGAAACCGGCCGGCGGCGCGTCGAAGAAGTCGCGGCTGGCTTGGGTCAGCGCCCGAACCTGCGGTGTGCCGTATGCGGCGGTGAACAGTGCAGCTGAACGTCCGGTGGAGTGGTAAGCCGGATGGGACTCGCGTTCGAGCACGATCACTCGGGCGTGCTGCGACAACCAGAAACCGGTGGAAGCACCGGCAATCCCGCCGCCGATGATGATGAAATCTGCCTGGCTCATGAACGTCTCCTGATGGGCGCAAATGCCGAAATTGTAGTGATCCCTTGGGTTTGTGGTGTTAGTGCTGTAGGCGGTAGATGGCATTGGCCAGTGCGATATCTTCCAGGCCCAGACCGATAGAGCGGAAGAACACATGACGGTCGTAGTCGGGGCGCTGGACTTTTTCGCTGAGCAGATCGGGCAGGTCGCCGATGATCGCGTTTTTGTCCCAGCCATGTTGTTCACCGGCAATCAGCATCTCGCCGGCCGAGCCCGGGGTGGTCAGACGATAGTCGCAGAACACTTGCATGTCATTGAGGCTCTGCGGCGGCACCTCGTGGGCACGTGGTGCGTTGGTGCTGATGGAGGTGATCAGCGCCGGTTTGCTCAAGCTTGAAGGGTCGATCACCGGACCTGCGGACGAGGTGCAGAGCATGATCACATCGGCGTCTTGAACCGCTGCTTCACGACTGTCGACGATGGTCAGCCGAGGATCGAGACTTTGGATCTGTGCCAATACTTCGGGATTCTTGTCGCTCAGGCTCGGCGAGTAGAGGCTGATGCTCTGCCAGTCGCGCAGACCTTTGGCGTAGTGCAAGTGCGCCTGGGCGACCTTGCCGCTGCCGATGATCGCCAGGCGTCGGGCCTTCAGCGGGGCGAGGGCGTCGACCGCCACTGCGGTTGTTGCAGCGGTGCGTGCCGTGGTCAGTTCACCGGCATCGCAGAGCAGCAACGGCTGGCCGGTCCGCATCGACATCAGCAGCGTCCAGGCGGTCACCAGCGGGCCTTGTTCACGCACGATGTACGGCGAGGTCTTGACCCCGTAAACGCCGTCTTCGGCCAGTACGCCCAGATAGTTGATGAAGTCGCCAGCGCCCTGTGGAAACTCCACTAGCTGCTGCGACGGTTGCACAGCTTGCCCGGCGGCCAGGTCGCGGAACAGTTTGCGCAGGATCTGCGGCACGTCGACCTGCGCCAGCAACTCGCTGGCCTGAGGTTGGGTGATCACGTAAGGCGTACTGGACATGGTCGGCTCCGGGAGCTGGAAGTAAACTAATTTGTCCATTATGGACTTTTAGTTATCGCGAGCAAGCTCCTGTTGAAAAAAAGCCGGACGAAAAAAAAGCGCAGTCCGTTTCCGGCTGCGCCTCTTTTAGTGCGTCCCGCGTTACGGGCGCTTGCGCTCAACCGCCCGCAGCAGATGCGTCGGTGGCGTTTCGCAGCTGATCTTGCGACCTAGCAGCGCCTCGATGGACGGTAGCTGGTAGGAATCATCTTCACCGGCAAAACTGATGGACACACCATCGGCGCCGGCACGACCGGTACGGCCGATGCGGTGCACATAATCGTCCGGGACTTCCGGCAGGGTGAAGTTGATCACGTGGCTGATGCCGTCGATGTGGATGCCGCGACCGGCAACATCGGTGGCGACCAGTACGCGGATCTTGCCTTCGCGGAAACCTTCCAGGGTCTTGATGCGCTTGTGCTGCGGCACGTCGCCGGACAGCTGCGCGGCGTTGACGCCGTCACGCACCAGGCGTTCTTCGATGCGCCGCACTTCATCCTTGCGGTTGGCAAACACCATCACCCGCTCCCAACCGTTGTCGTTGACCAGGTTGTAGAGCAGTTTGTATTTGTCGGCACCGGCGACGGCGTAGATGTGTTGCTCGACGTTTTCGCTGGCCACGTTCTGCGACTCGATCTCGACGATCGACGGGTCGGTGGTCCATTGCTTGGCCAGGTTCATCACGTCTTCGGTGAAGGTCGCGGAGAACAGCAGCGTCTGACGCTCGTCCTTCGGCGGAGTCTGGCGAATGATCTGACGCACTTGTGGGATGAAACCCATGTCGAGCATCCGGTCGGCTTCGTCCAGCACCATGACTTCGACCATGTCCAGGTGCACGTCACCGCGCTGGTTGAAGTCCAGCAGACGGCCCGGGGTGGCCACGAGGATGTCGCAATGACGGGCTTCGAGGTGCTTGAGCTGCTTGTCGAAGTCCATGCCGCCGACAAACGTCATGACGTTGAGGCCGGTATATTTGGTCAGGTCGGCTGCGTCCTTGGCAATCTGCACCACCAGTTCACGGGTCGGTGCAATGATCAGCGCCCGCGGCTCGCCCATATAACGCTCTTTCGGCGGTGGGGTTTCCAGCAACTGAGTGATGATCGAAATCAGGAACGCTGCGGTTTTGCCGGTGCCAGTCTGGGCGCGGCCAATGGCGTCTTTGCCGGCCAGGGTGAAGCCAAGCACCTGTGCCTGAATCGGCGTGCAATACGGGAAGCCCAGGTCCTGGATGGCGTGCATCAGTTCGGGGGCGAGTTTGAAATCGTGAAAACGGGTTTTGCCTTCCTGGGGGTCGACGGCGAAGTCTTCGAGTTTCCAAGGGATAACCGGCGCTTTTGGCTTGGGTTCGCGACGCGGTCTGGCAGGTTTCGCAGCTTCGCTGCGCGGTTCTTCAGAGGCTTGAGCCTCAACGGGTTGGACGGCCGGTGTGGTCATCGGCTCGTGCTTCGGTACCGCTACGGCTGCGGTCCGGCCAGACTGATTACCGTCGGTGCGGTGGCTGGGATGGTGAGACGGAGCGTTGGAGACTGGCGCGAGCTGCTCAGTCTCGCTTTTACCGAACATTTTCTTGAGTGCTTTGAGCACGGTCATCTCATCAATTGGTTAAGGAATATACGCCGGCCAGTGTAATGCAAGAATCGGGCGCGGCGTAGTGGGATGGATCAATGGGCTGTTTTTACATACGTGGTTAACGCAAGCGCTCGGCGAGCCAGACGCCGATATCGCGAATTTCCTCGGGTAACACTTCGTGGCCCATTGGGTATTCCTGCCATGTCACGGTGACACCAAGCTGCTTTAAATACTCGTAGGCGGTCCGGCCCATGGAGTTTTGAACGACGTCATCATACTGGCCGTGTAAAGACAGCACCGGAATGCGCTGCTGGCTGGCTGAAAGCTCCAGTTCATCGCTGAAGGTCGGCGCATAAGTAGAGAGGGCAAGTACGCCACCCAACGGCCCCTGCCATTTCAGAAAAGCGGTGTGCAACACCACGGCACCACCCTGGGAAAAACCTGCGAGGAAAATCCGCGATGCGTCTATTCCGCCGGCGTGCTGCTCTTGGATCAATTCAAAGACCCTTTGCGCGGACGCTTCCAGCTGCTCGCGGTTGATCGCGCGAGCCGGGCTCATGGCCAATATGTCGTACCAGCTCGGCATTTCGTAACCACCGTTGATGGTCACGGCGCAGGTCGGTGCCTGAGGGAGAACGAAGCGGGTGGTCAGCAGGGTTTCCTGCAACGCCTCGGCCACCGGCAAGAAGTCGTAGCGATCGGCGCCCAGGCCGTGCAGCCAGATAACGCAGGCGTCTGCGGGCTTGACGGGTTGAAGAATCAAGGGCTCGGTCATGGTTGCTCCAATATTGTGCAGGCGCTCTCATTGGGTGCGAGATCTGAGTGCGCGCCTGGTTGATCAGTTAAGAAGATGTCGCAAGGCTACAAGTTTTGCTATTGACCTGTCGCGCAATCGCTTCGGCGAGCGGTCTGGTACGGGCTTTGCTATGGGAAAACGGTGCAACCCATCTCGCGCCTTGCGGTAACACTATCAGTGTACTGCTGGCGATGGGATAGCAAAGAATCCGGTGATGGATGTTCGCCAGTGGCCGCTACGGGCTTCGCGAACGTGAAAGGGCTACAGCCCGTTCGGCCGATTGGTGAGAAGTGAGTTGTCCATGATGTGGATTTTCTCCTACTAGACTCATAGCGCAGGTCTTACGTCGGTTGACCCCAAAAAAAGCCAACACGGGTCAACAACGCCTCATAAGGGTGCGACTGGACTCAAGCTCCGACACAACAAGAGCAAAACTGGAGGTTTGAATGAAGATGTTGAAATCCACCCTGGCTATCGTGACTGCAGCCGCAGTACTCGGTGTCAGTGGGTTCGCTCAGGCGGGTGCAACCCTGGATGCAGTGCAGAAGAAAGGTTTCGTACAGTGCGGTGTAAGTGACGGTCTGCCGGGTTTCTCGGTTCCGGACTCCACTGGCAAGATCATCGGTATCGATGCTGACGTCTGCCGCGCTGTGGCCGCTGCCGTTTTCGGCGATGCGACCAAGGTCAAATTCAGCCAGTTGAACGCCAAGGAGCGCTTCACCGCGCTGCAGTCCGGTGAAATCGACGTGCTGTCGCGTAACACCACCTGGACCAGTTCGCGCGATTCGGGCATGGGTCTGGTGTTTGCCGGCGTGACGTACTACGACGGCATCGGCTTCCTGGTGAACAACAAACTGGGTGTGAAGAGCGCTAAAGAGCTCGATGGCGCCACCATCTGCATTCAAGCCGGTACCACGACCGAGCTGAACGTTTCCGACTACTTCCGCGGCAACGGTCTGAAATACACCCCGATCACCTTCGACACCTCCGATGAAAGCGCCAAGTCGCTGGAATCCGGTCGTTGCGACGTGCTGACCTCCGACAAATCCCAGCTCTACGCACAACGCAGCAAGCTGGCGACCCCGACCGACTACGTCGTTCTGCCGGAAACCATCTCCAAGGAGCCTCTGGGCCCGGTCGTGCGTAAAGGCGACGAAGAGTGGTTCAGCATCGTCAAGTGGACCCTGTTCGCGATGCTCAACGCTGAAGAAATGGGCATCACCCAGACAAACGTTGAAGCTGAAGCCAAAGCCACCAAGAACCCGGACGTTGCTCGTCTGCTGGGCGCTGACGGTGAATACGGCAAAGACCTGAAAGTGAAGAAAGACTGGGTCGTTCAGATCGTCAAGCAAGTGGGTAACTACGGTGAAGTGTTCGAGAAAAACCTCGGCAAGGGCACTCCACTGGCCATTGACCGCGGGCTGAACGCTCTGTGGAACAACGGCGGCATTCAATACGCACCACCAGTGCGCTGATGGTTCTATCACCCGGTGGGCCAACCGCCGGGTGATGTTCTGTTCCATTCTTTGCGGGGCACTTCATGCAAAATTCAATCGGCGCACCAAAGCAGAGGCTCAGCCTCAGCGATCCAAAAGTGCGTGCGTGGCTATTTCAGATCATCACCATTGTGGCGGTGGTCTCGATGGGCTGGTATCTGTTCGACAACACGCAGACCAACCTTGAACACCGGGGCATTACCTCCGGCTTCAGCTTTCTGGAGCGCAGTGCCGGTTTCGGCATCGCTCAACACCTGATCGACTACACCGAATCGGACAGCTATGCCCGGGTGTTTGTCATCGGCTTGCTCAACACCCTGCTGGTGACCTTCATCGGCGTGATCCTGGCGACGATCCTCGGGTTCATCGTCGGCGTATCACGGCTGTCGAAGAACTGGATCATTGCCAAGCTGGCGACTGTTTATGTGGAAGTCTTCCGCAACATTCCGCCGCTGCTGCAAATCCTGTTCTGGTACTTCGCGGTGTTCCTGACCATGCCAGGGCCACGCAACAGCCATAACTTCGGCGACACCTTCTTCGTCAGCAGCCGCGGCCTGAATATGCCTGCAGCGTTGGCGGCGGACGGTTTCTGGCCGTTTGTGGTCAGCGTCGTCGTGGCCATCGTCGCCATCGTGCTGATGTGCCGCTGGGCCAACAAACGCTTCGAAGCCACCGGCGTTCCGTTCCGCAAGTTCTGGACCGGCCTGGCGCTGTTGCTGGTGATCCCGGCGCTGTGTGCGCTGATCTTCGGCGCCCCCGTGCATTGGGAAATGCCGGAGCTCAAGGGCTTCAACTTCGTCGGTGGCTGGGTGCTGATCCCGGAACTGCTGGCGCTGACCCTGGCCCTGACCGTGTATACCGCGGCGTTCATCGCCGAGATCGTGCGTTCGGGCATCAAGTCGGTCAGCCACGGCCAGACAGAAGCGGCGCACTCGTTGGGATTGCGCAACGGTCCGACCCTGCGCAAGGTGATCATCCCGCAAGCCCTGCGCGTGATCATTCCACCGCTGACCAGCCAATACCTGAACCTGGCGAAGAACTCCTCGCTGGCGGCCGGTATCGGTTATCCGGAAATGGTCTCGTTGTTTGCCGGTACGGTGCTGAACCAGACCGGGCAGGCGATCGAGGTGATTGCCATCACCATGAGCGTGTACCTGGCGATCAGTATCAGCATTTCTCTGCTGATGAACTGGTACAACAAGCGCATTGCGCTGATCGAGCGGTAAGGAAAAGCGCATGACGACTCATACTTTCAAACCTGACATGCCACCCCCGAGCCGCAGCATCGGTGTCGTGGCGTGGATGCGCGCCAACATGTTCTCCAGCTGGCTCAACACCCTACTGACCCTGTTCGCGTTCTACCTCATCTACCTGGTGGTGCCGCCAATCCTGAGCTGGGCGATCCTCGATGCCAACTGGGTTGGCACCAGCCAGGCTGACTGCACCAAGGAAGGCGCCTGCTGGGTGTTCATCCAGCAACGCTTTGGCCAGTTCATGTACGGCTACTACCCAGTGGACCTGCGCTGGCGCGTTGACCTGACCGTATGGCTGGCGGTCATCGGCGTGGCACCGTTGTTCATCTCGCGCTTCCCGCGTAAAGCGGTGTACGGGCTGAGCTTTCTGGTGGTGTATCCGATTGTTGCCTGGTGCCTGCTGCACGGCGGCGTGTTCGGCCTGAGCGCCGTGGCGACCAGCCAGTGGGGCGGGTTGATGCTGACTCTGGTGATCGCCACCGTCGGTATTGCCGGTGCATTGCCGCTGGGTATTGTCCTGGCACTGGGCCGTCGTTCGAACATGCCGGCGATTCGCGTGGTCTGCGTGACCTTCATCGAATTCTGGCGCGGCGTGCCGTTGATCACGGTGCTGTTCATGTCCTCGGTGATGCTGCCGTTGTTCCTGCCTGAAGGCATGAACTTCGACAAACTGCTGCGGGCGCTGATCGGCGTGATCCTGTTCCAGTCGGCTTACGTGGCCGAAGTGGTGCGCGGTGGTCTGCAAGCGATTCCCAAAGGTCAGTACGAAGCGGCTGCAGCGATGGGCCTCGGTTACTGGCGCAGCATGGGCCTGGTGATTCTGCCGCAAGCCCTGAAGATGGTGATCCCTGGCATCGTCAACACCTTCATTGCGCTGTTCAAGGACACGAGCCTGGTGATCATCATCGGCCTGTTCGACTTGCTCAACAGCGTCAAACAAGCCGCCGCCGACCCGAAATGGTTGGGCATGGCCACCGAAGGCTATGTGTTCGCGGCCCTGGTGTTCTGGATTTTCTGTTTTGGTATGTCCCGCTATTCCATGCATTTGGAACGTAAGCTGGACACTGGCCACAAGCGTTAGGAGCGTAGTTTATGAGTGAAGCGATCAAACAGCCTGTGAGCCCTGAAGGCATTATTCAGATGCAGGGCGTGAACAAGTGGTACGGCCAGTTCCACGTGTTGAAAGACATCAACCTGAACGTTAAACAGGGCGAGCGTATCGTCCTGTGCGGCCCGTCGGGTTCCGGCAAGTCCACCACCATTCGTTGCCTCAACCGTCTGGAAGAACACCAGCAGGGCCGCATCGTGGTCGATGGTGTGGAGCTGACCAACGACCTCAAGCAGATCGAATCGGTCCGCCGTGAAGTCGGCATGGTGTTCCAGCACTTCAACTTGTTCCCGCACCTGACCATCCTGCAGAACTGCACGCTGGCGCCGATGTGGGTGCGCAAGATGCCCAAGCGCCAGGCCGAAGAAATCGCCATGCATTACCTGGAACGCGTCCGCATTCCGGAGCAGGCGCATAAATTCCCGGGGCAACTGTCCGGCGGTCAGCAACAGCGTGTGGCGATTGCTCGTGCCTTGTGCATGAAACCGAAAATCATGCTGTTCGATGAACCGACCTCGGCGCTCGACCCGGAAATGGTGAAAGAGGTTTTGGACACCATGATCGGTCTGGCTGAAGACGGCATGACCATGCTTTGCGTAACCCACGAAATGGGCTTCGCCCGCACCGTGGCCAACCGTGTGATCTTCATGGACAAGGGCGAAATCGTCGAACAGGCCGCGCCGAACGACTTCTTCGATAATCCGCAGAATGAGCGTACCAAGCTGTTCTTGAGCCAGATTCTGCATTGATCCTGCGCAGGCGTTGAAATGAACCCGGACTTGATCCGGGTTTATTTTTGTCTGGGGTTTGAGGTCAGGAGGTTAGTGCCGCTTCCAGTTCCGGATGGCGGGCGGCCAATAGTTGTTTAAGGGCGGCACCTTCGTTCAACACCTGAATTTCCGCCAGTAAATAGGGATGACGATCCAACAGCTGCATCAGTGTGAGTAACGGTTTTGGCGCAGGCAGCTCTCCACGCTCATATCGCGAAAAGGCATTGTTCCCACCGCCGGACAGCAACTTCACTGCGTTTTTTTGCGTGAGGTGGAGTTTGCGGCGGATACGCTTGATCTCCGAGCCGATCAGTTGCAGGCAGTCCTGAAGCAATTGATCGCTGGCATCTGCATAACGCTCGGCGCTGTCGGTGTCATGATCGAATTCGATTTCACCGCAAACTCTGCATTCCCAACCCGCAAGCTCGTCAACAAGTCGCGACATCTGTTTGTAATTGACTGAGAGTGTGCGGCCTTCGAAGTGCCCCATCCCATCGTGTGTGCCACAGTTGACGCATTGCTGCGTTCTCATAGGTCTTTCTCCTTGAAGGAGACTACTGGATGTCCACCGCCGGGGCGGTAAGACACTTTTATGTAAATCTCCAATCCGTGAAATGTTGTGTGATAAACGTCCTGCCAAACCCGGTGGTCGACATAGGTGGTCATGGATTTGAAAAGCATTCGGCGTTCCAGTGCACAGATCACCTCGATCATTTGCCGGACGTTGAAACCCATGTAGCTGCCCGATTCCACAGCCCGTCGGGTGAATGCCTTTCTACCCAGCCTGACCACCTCAGCCTTGATCACCGCCAAGTCGTAATGGGGTGTGCTCTTTTCCATAAGAATCCAAAACCCTGTCCCTGAAATTACCCTTAAAGGGTAATTTTGACTAATCGAAAATCCCGCTTCATTCCCTCTCTCTGACCGTAGGCGGTTGCCGTCCTACGCATAGCTGACTAACATGTCAGAAAATTCATCCTATGATTGGATGAAAGGGCGAATCCTATGTCAGACATTTTTCCGATAGTTAAACGGTCCCTGGTCGACCAGGCACTGGACCAGTTACGCCTGCGCATCACCGAAGGCGTCTGGACGGTCGGCCAGCGTTTACCCACCGAACCTGAGCTGTCCGCCGAGCTGGGCATCAGCCGCAATACCGTGCGTGAAGCCATGCGCGTATTGGCGTTTTCCGGGTTGATCGAAATCCGTCAGGGCGACGGCAGCTATCTGCGGGCGGTGGTCGATCCGCTCGATACCATGAAAGCGTTGTCTCGCTGCTCCCATGAACAGGCCCGGGAAACCCGGCATATTCTGGAAGTCGAAGCCATCGGTCTCGCCGCGTTGCGCCGTACCGATGAAGACCTGGTGGCATTGCGCGAGGCGTTGGGCGTCAGCGGCAGTCACTATCACGGCGATCTCGACACGTATATCGCCTGCGATCTGGTGTTCCACCGGCGTTTGGTGGACGCCGCGCATAACCCGACGCTCAGCGAGCTGTACCGCTATTTCTCCAGCGTCGTCGGTGCGCAATTGCGCGAAACCCTGAACATTTCCCCCCGACGCCAAGAGGTGTTCGACCTCCATATCGAATTGCTTGATGCCGTCGAGCAACGCGACCCGGAACGGGCCAAAGCCCTGTCGAGGCAGTTGATCAATGAACCTTGAAACCGAGAACCCCATGTCCAGCCAGCAGGTCAACAAAAGCAGCATCCCCCAAGCCAAGCGCACGGCGGAGCTCGAAGAGCTGCTGATCGACGCCGAGGCGGATGACGAACAGGTCCAGCAAAGTCACCCGATCCTGCGGCGGCCGTGGCTGCTGTTGCTGGGCCTGATTCTGGTGGCGCTGAACCTGCGCCCGGCGCTGTCGAGCATGGCGCCGATGCTCAGCGAGATCTCGAAGACCCTCGGTTTGTCGTCAGCTCAGGCCGGTTTGCTGACGACGTTGCCGGTGCTGTGCCTCGGCTTGTTTGCACCGCTGGCGCCCGTGCTGGCACGACGTTTCGGCGCCGAACGGGTGGTATTGGGGATTCTTTTGATGTTGGCCGGCGGGATCATCCTGCGCAGTTCGTTCGGCACAATCGGCCTGTTTGCCGGCAGCGTGCTGGCCGGTGCGAGCATCGGTGTGATCGGCGTTTTGTTGCCGGGCATCGTCAAGCGCGACTTCGCTAAACACGCCGGGACCATGACCGGCGTCTACACCATGGCGCTGTGTCTGGGCGCGGCGATGGCGGCGGGCGCGACCGTGCCGTTGAGCGAGCATTTCGACAAGAGCTGGGCGCTGGGCCTCGGCTTCTGGGTGGTGCCGGCATTGGTCGCGGCGATTTTCTGGTTGCCGCAAGTCGGTCAGAAACACGGCGCGCACAACGTCGCCTACCGGGTTCGCGGTCTGTTGGGTGATCCGCTGGCCTGGCAAGTGACGCTCTACATGGGCCTGCAATCTTCTCTGGCCTACATCGTGTTCGGCTGGTTGCCGTCGATCCTGATCGGTCGCGGCCTGACGCCGACCCAGGCGGGTCTGGTGCTGTCAGGCTCGGTCATCGTTCAGTTGGCGAGTTCACTGGCGGCGCCATGGCTGGCGACGCGTGGCAAGGATCAGCGTCTGGCGATCGTCATCGTCATGCTGCTGACCCTTGGCGGCCTGTTCGGTTGTCTTTACGCACCGATCGAAGGCTTGTGGGGCTGGGCGATCCTGCTGGGTCTTGGGCAGGGCGGTACGTTCAGTCTGGCGTTGACCCTGATCGTGCTGCGTTCGCGGGACGCCCATGTCGCAGCGAATCTGTCGAGCATGGCCCAAGGCTTCGGTTACACCCTGGCGTCCATGGGGCCGTTCGCGGTCGGCATCGTGCATGACTGGACCGGCGGCTGGAATGCTTTGGGCTGGATATTCGGCATCATCGGCCTCGGGGCGATCATCGCCGGCCTCGGCGCCGGACGTTCGCTGTACGTCCAGGTCGAAAGCGAAAAGATCTGACACCCGCACACTGTCGGTATTCTGCTCACGAATGCCGATAGTGTTTCGCGCCTTTGTTGACTATCGTGCAGGCAATCTTTTGAAACCACTTTGCACATCTATTTGCACATCAGGGAGCCTGCCCATGAGTGAAGCCCACAACGCATTGATCACCCAGTTTTACCAAGCCTTCCAGCGGCTGGATGCCGAGGCCATGAGTGCCTGCTATACCGACGACGTGGTGTTCAATGATCCAGCATTCGGCGAGCTGCGTGGCCGCGATGCCGGCGACATGTGGCGCATGCTCACCACCCGGGCCAAGGACTTTTCCCTGACGTTCGATAACGTGCGCAGCGATGAGCGCACGGGTGGCGCCCATTGGGTGGCAACGTACCTGTTCAGCCAGACCGGCAACACGGTGGTCAACGACATTCAGGCGCGTTTTGTTTTTCGCGACGGTAAGATTTGCGAGCATCACGACAGCTTCGATCTGTGGGCCTGGTCCCGACAGGCGCTGGGTTTCAAGGGGCTGTTGTTGGGCTGGACGCCGGCGGTGAGAAACGCCGTGCGCGCGCAAGCCTTGAAGGGGCTGAAGGCATTCCAGGCCAGTCGCTGATAAGATCGCGGCTTGTTTTCTTTCAAGCCTTGATCGTCACGTGAACACCCTCAGCGAAATCTCCGTCGATGCCGATACGCCGGTGAGCAAACCCTGGTTCGTCTACCTCGTTCGCGCGGCCAATGGTTCGCTCTATTGCGGGATCAGCGACGATCCCGTGCGCCGCTTCGCCACCCACCAGAGCGGCAAGGGTGCGCGCTTTTTTCTCTCCAGCCCTGCCGTGGCATTGGTTTACACCGAAGCCTGCCGCGATAAAAGCGAAGCGCTGCGTCAGGAACGGCTGATCAAAAAACTCAAGAAAAGCGCCAAGGAATGCCTGGTGGCGAGCGCCGCTGCGGGCTTATCAATCTGACTGATAAGTGCCCATCAGGGAGATGGGTGGGCTGCTCAGGGAATGCGCGCTAAGCTGCGGATTCCCAATCCGTGCGGCGGAGCCGAGCATGTCAGAGTTGATTCTTCATCATTACCCGACGTCCCCTTTTTCTGAAAAGGCCCGCTTGCTGCTGGGTTTCAAGGGGCTGTCCTGGCGCTCGGTGAAGATCTCGCCGGTGATGCCCAAACCCGATCTGACCGCGCTGACCGGCGGCTACCGCAAGACGCCGGTATTGCAGATTGGCGCGGATATCTATTGCGACACGTCGCTGATCGCCCGTTGTCTTGAACAGGAAAAAGCCTTGCCGGCGTTCTTCCCGGAAGGTCAGGAAATGATCGCCGCGACCTTCGCCGCGTGGGCGGATTCGGTGGTGTTCCAGCACGCGGTCAGCCTGGTGTTTCAGCCGGAATCGGTGGCCGTGCGCTTTGGCGCATTACCGCCAGAAGCGATCAAGGCATTCATGGCCGATCGCGCCGGGCTGTTCAGTGGAGGCAGCGCTACACGTTTGTCCGCAGAGCAGGCCAAGCATCAATGGCCGACGATCATGGGACGTCTGGAGCAGCAGCTTCAGCGCGAACAGGGCGACTTCCTGTTCGGCGAGCCGTCGATTGCCGACTTTGCCCTGGCCCATCCGCTGTGGTTCCTCAAAGCCACACCGGTAACTTCACCGTTGGTTGATGCCTATCCCGCGGTCAGCGCATGGTTCGGGCGCGTGATGGGCTTCGGTCATGGCGCGTTCAGCGAGATGACGTCCGAGGAGGCGCTGGAGGCTGCGCGCAATGCCACACCGGCCGCATTGCCGGATGAGCAATTCGACGAGCCGAATGGTTTTGAGGTTGGCCAGCAGGTAGTCATTGCCGCCATCGATTACGGCGTTGACCCGGTGGCGGGTGAGTTGCTGTTTGCGGGCAGTGAAGAATTGATTCTGCGTCGTGAAGACGAGCGGGGCGGCGTGGTGCATGTGCACTTTCCGCGGTTCGGGTTCCGCATCGAGGCCCGTTGATCTTCCGGTAATACTCTGGCGAGAGGGATATTGCCAAGATCGCAGCCTTCGGCAGCTCCTACAGTGGATCGGTGTACACCTGTAGGAGCTGCCGAAGGCTGCGATCTTTTGATCTTCAGGTCATTTCAACGCGGCGAGGATCTCATCCGGGTCATACCCGCGAATCAGCGTCCCATTCACATCGATCAGCGGTATCCCGCGTCCACCCAGCGCCTCGTAGGCCTTGCGCGCCTCGGCATCCTTCTCGATATCGAACTCCTTGTACGCAATTCCCTTCTGATCGAGAAAACGCCGGGTCAGTTTGCAGTAGCCACACCATTCAGTGGCGTAGAGCACGACGTTGGCCTTGGCCTGAGTCTGCTCGGACACCACCTGCGCCGGATGGAACACCCGCTCGATCTTGCCCCAGTTCTGGTAGACCACGACCACCAGCAGGATCAGCAGGCATTTCTTCAGTACGCCGCCGAGCATCAGATACGTCGCTTGAGCTGATCGGTGAGTTGGGTCGGCAGACCTTTGATGATCAGCGTGCCGGCTTCTTCGTCGTATTCGATCTTCGAGCCCAGCAGGTGCGCTTCGAAGCTGATGGACAGGCCTTCGGCGCGACCGGTGAAGCGGCGGAACTGGTTGAGGGTACGTTTATCTGCCGGAATCTCCGGCGACAGGCCGTAGTCCTTGTTGCGGATGTGGTCGTAGAAGGCTTTCGGGCGCTCTTCGTCGATCAGCTCCGAGAGTTCTTCCAGGCCCATGGGCTCACCGAGTTTGGCCTGGCTGCTGGCGTAATCCACCAGGGTTTTGGTCTTCTCGCGGGCGGACTCTTCCGGCAGGTCTTCGCTTTCGACGAAGTCACTGAAGGCTTTGAGCAGGGTGCGGGTTTCGCCCGGGCCGTCGACGCCTTCCTGGCAGCCAATGAAGTCGCGGAAATACTCCGAAACCTTTTTGCCGTTCTTGCCTTTGATGAACGAAATGTACTGCCTGGACTGCTTGTTGTTCTGCCACTCGGAAACGTTGATCCGCGCCGCGAGGTGCAGTTGGCCCAGGTCCAGGTGCCGGGACGGGGTCACGTCCAGTTGATCGGTCACTGCAACGCCTTCACTGTGGTGTAGCAGGGCGATCGCCAGGTAGTCGGTCATGCCTTGCTGATAATGCGCAAACAGCACGTGGCCGCCCACTGAGAGGTTCGACTCTTCCATCAGCTTTTGCAGATGTTCCACCGCCACCCGGCTGAACGCTGTGAAATCCTTGCCGCCATCGAGGTATTCCTTCAGCCAGCCGCTGAACGGATGCGCCCCGGACTCGGCATGGAAGAAACCCCAGGCCTTGCCTTGTTTGGCGTTGTAGCTCTCATTGAGGTCGGCAAGCATGTACTCGATGGCGCTCGACTCGGCCAGTTCGGAATCGCGAGCGTGGAGAACTGCGGGCGGGCCGTCGGGTTTTTTGTCGATCAGGTGGACGATGCAATGGCGGATCGGCATGGGCTTCTCGGCTGATTGAAGAGAGGAGGGCGTGCTCCCCGAAAAAGCGCTCAGTGTACCGCAACCACTGGTTTTGGCGCGGTACGAAGGGCAATTCGCAGGTGTCCGATGGCGCTTATGCTGTTTTTTACAGTTTTAGAGCAATAAAGCTGACCAAATGGGTAGCTAGAGGCGGATATTTCCCCGTCTCTGTGCTAGTTTTGCCCGGTCTTACGCGAAGTCACTGCGTTAAGCGTGCATTCAGCATTTGTCAGGTCGAACCAAACCCTGATTTCGGTATCTATAACCCCGACTCGTCGCGGTTATGGCCGGGGGTGCCAGATCCAGAAGATCGGGCTCGATGGCTGACACTGCACTCTGCAATCCATATGAATTTGATAGGGAAGGAACACTACATGGCTCTTACTAAAGACCAACTGATCGCCGACATCGCTGAAGCTATCGACGCGCCAAAAACCACCGCGCGTAACGCTCTGGACCAACTGGGCCAAATCGTTGCCGATCAGCTGGAAAACGGCGGCGAAATCACTCTGCCAGGTATCGGCAAACTGAAAGTGACTGAGCGTCCTGCCCGTACCGGCCGCAACCCTTCGACTGGCGCTGCCATCGAAATCGCTGCCAAGAAAGTTATCAAGCTGGTTGTGGCCAAAGGCCTGACCGACGCTGTTAACAAGTAAGACGCAGTAAAAAAAAGCCGTGCTCCGGAGTGATCCGGGCGCGGCTTTTTTGTGTCTGCGATTCAGCGACTGACCCAGGGCCAATCGCTGTCTCAGTGACTAATCAGCTCTTGCGAGCCCAGCGTTCGCGCCAGACCTGCTGCTCGGATTTGGTCTGGAAGGTCCAGGCGACGAAACGGCTTTGCTTCTGCCCCTGAGACATTTCCACGACTTGGCTTTCCAGTACGCCGGCCTTTTTCAGCGCCGTCTGGATCGCCGGCAGGTTGGAGGCTTTCGAGACCAGGGTGCTGAACCAGAGCACTTTGTGTTGGAAATGCGCGCTTTCGGCGATCAGTTGCGTCACAAACCGTGCTTCACCACCTTCACACCACAGTTCGGCCGATTGACCGCCAAAGTTCAGCACCGGCAGTTTGCGTTTTGGATCAGCACGGCCCAGCGCGCGCCATTTACGCTCGCTGCCCTTGGTCGCTTCGTCCATCGAGGCGTGGAACGGCGGGTTGCACATAGTCAGGTCAAAGCGTTCGCCGGGTTCGAGCAGGCCCAGCAGAATGTGCTTGGGATTGCTTTGTTGGCGCAACTGGATGGCTTTGTTCAGCCCATTGGACTGCACGATGGCTTTGGCGGCGGCCACGGCCGTCGGGTCGATTTCCGAGCCGAGGAAGTGCCAGCGGTAGTCGCTGTAGCCAATCAACGGATAGACGCAGTTGGCGCCCATGCCGATATCGAGCACCTTGACTGGCGCGCCGCGAGGGATCTCGCCGTCGTTGACGCTGGCCAGCAGGTCAGCCAGGAAGTGCACGTAATCGGCACGGCCCGGAACCGGTGGGCAGAGGTAGTCGGCCGGGATGTCCCAATGGGCGACGCCGTAGAACGACTTGAGCAACGCACGGTTGAACACCCGCACAGCGTCCGGGCTGGCGAAGTCGATGCTTTCTTTGCCGTACGGGTTGATGATCACGAACTTCGCCAGTTCCGGCGTGGTTTTGATCAGCGCCGGGAAGTCGTAACGACCCTGATGGCGGTTACGCGGATGCAGGCTGGCCTTCTCGCGGGGCTCCACGGCTTTGGCCGGGGTCGTGGAATCAGGCTTTTTGCGCGCAGGTCTTGGTGTGCGGGGGGCGTTCATGGGCGTGGTCGATTCGGGTATGGCTAAAAGTGGCGGGTATTGTCCCACATCCAGCCGTTGTGAACGCAATTGTGACAAACACCGCCATCCCCCCTGTGGGAGCGAGCTTGCTCGCGATAGCGGACTGTCAGCCAACGTCGATGTTGAATATTATGACCTCATCGCGAGCAAGCTCGCTCCCACAGGGGGGTGGGGTGTTTGGGAGAAAGCGTCGGGCATAAAAAAGGGAGGCCGTTTCGGGCCTCCCGTTTTCATTGCGATTTGCCGTTACAGGCTGGCAATCCGCGCATGCTGCTCGGCCAACTTGCCCAAAGCCTGCTCTGCTTCAGCCAGTTTGGCGCGTTCCTTGTCGATGACTTCGGCCGGGGCCTTGTCGACGAAACCGGCGTTAGACAGCTTGCCGCCAACCCGCTGAACTTCGCCCTGCAGACGCAGGATCTCCTTGTCCAGACGCGCCAGCTCAGCATCTTTGTCGATCAGGCCAGCCATCGGCACCAGCACTTCCATCTCGCCAACCAGAGCGGTGGCGGACAGCGGTGCTTCTTCGCCAGCAGCCAACACGGTGATCGATTCGAGGCGAGCCAGCTTCTTCAGCAGGGCTTCGTTCTCGGTGAGACGACGCTGATCTTCGGCGCTGACGTTTTTGAGGAACAGGTTCAACGGCTTGCCTGGACCGATGTTCATTTCGCCACGGATGTTACGCGTGCCGAGCATCAGGCCTTTGAGCCATTCGATGTCGTTCTCGGCGGCCGGATCGATGCGCTCTTCATTGGCCACTGGCCACGGTTGCAGCATGATCGTCTTGCCTTCGATACCGGCCAGCGGCGCGATGCGCTGCCAGATTTCTTCGGTGATGAACGGCATGAACGGGTGCGCCAGACGCAGGGCAACTTCCAGCACCCGAACCAGGGTGCGGCGGGTACCGCGCTGACGTTCGACCGGCGCGTTTTCGTCCCACAGCACAGGCTTGGAGAGTTCCAGGTACCAGTCGCAATACTGGTTCCAGATGAACTCGTACAAGGCTTGTGCGGCCAGGTCGAAGCGGAACTGGTCGAGCTGACGGGTCACTTCGGCTTCGGTGCGTTGCAACTGCGAGATGATCCAGCGATCCGCCAGCGACAGCTCGTAAGCTTCGCCGTTCTGACCGCAGTCTTCACCCTTGTCCAGCACGTAGCGCGCGGCGTTCCAGATCTTGTTGCAGAAGTTGCGATAGCCCTCGACGCGGCCCATGTCGAACTTGATGTCGCGACCGGTGGAGGCCAGCGAGCAGAAGGTGAAACGCAGGGCGTCAGTGCCATAGCTGGCGATACCGTCGGCGAACTCGTCGCGGGTCTGCTTCTCGATCTTCTTCGCCAGTTTCGGCTGCATCATGCCGGAGGTGCGTTTTTGCACCAGGTCTTCGAGCTCGATGCCGTCGATGATGTCCAGCGGGTCCAGGACGTTGCCCTTGGACTTGGACATCTTCTGGCCCTGGCCATCACGCACCAAGCCGTGAACATAAACAGTCTTGAACGGAACCTGCGGTGTGCCGTCTTCGTTCTTCACCAAGTGCATGGTGAGCATGATCATCCGGGCAACCCAGAAGAAAATGATGTCGAAACCGGTCACCAACACGTCGGTGGAGTGGAATTTCTTCAGGAATTCGGTCTGCTCAGGCCAGCCGAGCGTGGAGAATGTCCACAGACCGGAACTGAACCAGGTGTCGAGAACGTCGTTGTCCTGTTGCAGCGCCACGTCCGGGCCGAGGTTGTGCTTGGCACGTACTTCGGCTTCGTCGCGACCGACATAGACCTTGCCCGATTCGTCGTACCAGGCCGGAATCCGGTGGCCCCACCACAGCTGACGGCTGATGCACCAGTCCTGGATGTCGCGCATCCACGAGAAGTACATGTTTTCGTATTGTTTCGGCACGAAGGCGATGCGGCCGTCTTCAACAGCAGCGATGGCTGGCTCAGCCAAAGGCTTGGTCGACACGTACCACTGGTCGGTCAGCCACGGCTCGATGATGGTGCCGGAGCGGTCGCCTTTCGGCACTTTCAGCGCGTGGTCGTTGATGCTGACCAAGAGGCCGGCAGCATCGAAGGCAGCAACGATCTGCTTGCGCGCTTCGAAGCGATCCAGACCGGCGTATTCGGCCGGGATCTTGCCGTCGATGCTTTCGTTCAGCGTGCCATCGAGGTTGAACACCTGGCAGGCCGGTAGTACGGCGGCGTTCTTGTCGAAGATGTTCAGCAGCGGCAGGTTATGGCGCTTGCCGACTTCGTAGTCGTTGAAATCGTGGGCCGGGGTGATTTTCACGCAGCCGGTGCCGAATTCAGGATCGCAGTAATCGTCGGCGATGATCGGAATACGGCGGCCGACCAGCGGCAGCTCGACAAATTTGCCGATCAGGGCTTGGTAGCGTTCATCGTTCGGGTTAACCGCAACGGCGGAGTCGCCGAGCATGGTTTCCGGGCGAGTGGTCGCGACGATCAGGTAATCGTTGCCTTCAGCGGTCTTGGCGCCATCGGCCAGTGGGTATTTCAGGTTCCACAGGAAACCTTTCTCGTCGTGGTTTTCCACTTCGAGGTCGGAAATCGCCGTGTGCAACTTGGTGTCCCAGTTGACCAGGCGCTTGCCGCGGTAGATCAGGCCGTCTTCGTGCAGGCGCACAAAGGCTTCTTTAACGGCTTCCGAGAGGCCGTCGTCCATGGTGAAGCGCTCGCGGCCCCAGTCCACGGACGAGCCGAGACGGCGGATCTGACGGCTGATGTTGCCGCCGGACTGATCCTTCCATTCCCAGACTTTCTCGAGGAATTTTTCGCGGCCCAGGTCGTGACGACTCTGGCCCTGAGCTTCGAGTTGACGCTCCACCAGCATTTGCGTGGCGATACCGGCGTGGTCGGTACCCGGCTGCCACAGGGTGTTGCGACCCTGCATGCGGCGAAAACGGATCAGGGCGTCCATGATCGCGTTGTTGAAGCCGTGACCCATGTGCAGGCTGCCGGTGACGTTCGGCGGCGGGATCATGATGGTGTAGGACTCGCCCGCGCCTTGCGGGGCGAAGTAATTCTCTGACTCCCAGGTGTTGTACCAGGAAGTTTCAATGGCGTGCGGCTGGTAGGTCTTATCCATGCGCGGCGGGACCCTATTGGCATTTATTCAGGAAAAGCCGGCAAGTATAGCGGGGCATGGGGCGTAGGGCGAGCAGGTGCAGACCGGGCGCTTGATCAATTACAGCGCAGATCAAATGTGGGAGCGAGCCTGCTCGCGATGCAGGCGCCGCGGCCTATCAGGAAACAGAGGTGATGCTATCGCGAGCAGGCTCGCTCCCACAGGGGATTGGTGTTTTATTCGTACTGACTCAACAACCGTTCCATCCGCGCGCTGAGACGGCGTTTGATTTCGGTTTCGATGTGCGGGGCGAAGTCGTCGATCACGTCTTGCATGATCAATTGCGCGGCGGCGCGCAGTTCGCCATCCAGGTGCAGCAGGTCGTCGGGGCTCTTGCTGGCGGCGGGCGCCGGTTGGGCGGCAGGGGCTGCAGGGGCGGGTGGTGCCGGCTCGAGGGTAGGCGGGCTGACGCCGACTGTATCGAACAGCATCGGAATCTGTTCCTGATCACCTTCCTCGACCGTGTCGGTGAGCAAAGGAGGTTGCAGGTTGTCATCGCCGAGCAATTGACGGATCGACTCAAGGTCATCCAGCAGGTGCGCGGACTTTTGCTGCGGTTTTGGAGTGTCCATCGGAATGCTCAGAGTCGCTGTAAACGGTGATCTTGCAGAGGATAGCCCTGTTCGCGGTAGAAACGGAAACTCTCCCGCGCAGCCGTACGAATCGTCGGATCTTCCACCACCACTTCCGCCACGCGGGCGAACTTGTTGGCGAATGCCGGGACTTTCAGGGCGAGATTGACCAACAGGTCCTGATGCGGACCGCAGTCATCGCCAAGGCCCAACACAATCAAACCGTCCGGCTCATTTTCAGCTGGGCCGTGGGGCACGAAGCTTTCGCCCTTGAAGGCCCACAAACGCGCATCGAGATCATCACGCTGGGCAGCATCGCTGCAATGCAGATAGATACGGTGGCCCATGCGCCAGGCTTTTTCGGTGAGCTTGCAGGCAAAATCCAGCCGTGCCGAAGGATCGGCGCTGGGCAGAATATAGAAGTCGACTTTGGTCATTGCGGTTCCTGAGCCTTGAACGGCGTCACCGGAAAGTGACGCCGCCCAGGTTCATCGGTTTCAGGCTTTTGCGCGGTCCAGCAGGTATTGGGTCAGCAATGGAACCGGACGGCCAGTGGCGCCCTTGTCCTTGCCGCCGCTGGTCCAGGCCGTGCCGGCGATGTCCAGGTGCGCCCAGTTGAGGTTCTTGGTGAAGCGCGACAGGAAGCAGGCCGCGGTGATGGTGCCGGCTTTCGGGCCGCCAATGTTGGCGATGTCGGCGAACGGGCTGTCCAGCTGTTCCTGGTACTCATCGAACAACGGCAGTTGCCAGGCGCGATCGTCAGCCGATTGGCCGGCGCTCAGCAGTTGGCTGATCAGCTCGTCGTTGTTGCCCAGCAGGCCCGACGTGTGGGAACCCAGCGCGACGACGCAAGCGCCGGTCAGGGTGGCGATGTCGATCACCGCTTGTGGCTTGAAGCGCTCGGAGTAGGTCAGGGCGTCGCACAGCACCAGCCGGCCTTCGGCGTCGGTGTTGAGGATTTCCACGGTCTGGCCGCTCATGGTGGTGACGATGTCGCCAGGACGCGAAGCGTTGCCGCTCGGCATGTTCTCGGCGCAGGCCAGGATGCACACCAGGTTGATCGGCAGTTTCAGCTCGAGCACGGCACGCAGGGTGCCGAACACGCTGGCGGCGCCGCCCATGTCGTACTTCATTTCATCCATGCCGGCGCCCGGCTTCAGGCTGATGCCGCCAGTGTCAAAGGTGATGCCTTTACCGACCAGTGCATACGGCTTCTCGGATTTTTTGCCGCCGTTGTATTGCATGACGATCAGGCGCGGTGGCTGGGCGCTGCCCTGGCCCACGGCGTAGAACGAGCCCATGCCCAGGTCCTTGATCTTCTTCTCATCGAGGACTTCGACTTTCAGGCTTTTGAATTCTTTGCCCAGGTTCTTCGCCTGCTCACCGAGGAACGTCGGGTGGCAGATGTTCGGCGGCAGGTTACCCAGGTCGCGGGTGAACGCCATGCCGTTGGCGATAGCGGTGGCGTGGGCCACGGCGCGCTCGACTTCAGCCTGTGCGGCCTTGATGGTCACCAAAGTGACTTTCTTCAGGGTGCGAGGTTCGGCTTTCTGGCTCTTGAACTGGTCGAACGTGTATTCGCCGTCCACCAGGGTTTCGGCCAGCAGGCGGGTCTTGCCGTAGCTGTCGCGGCCTTTTACCGCGACTTCGTCCAGGGCCAGCACCGCATCGCTGCCGCCCAGGCCTTTAAGGGTGTTGAGGATGCCGGCAATGATCTTACGGAACGTGCGGTCGCCCAGCTCTTCGTCTTTGCCCACGCCCACCAGCAGCACGCGTTCGGCCTTGAGGTTCGGCAGGCTGTGCAGCAACAGGCTCTGACCGACTTTGCCAGCCAGGTCGCCGCGCTTGAGCACAGCGCTGATGGCGCCACCGCTCAGTTCGTCGAGTTGTTTGGCGACGGCGCCGAGCTTGCGTCCTTCGCCGACGGCGACCACCAGAGTGGCGGTTTTCAACGTTTCTGGGCTAACGCTTTTTACAACCAGTTCCATGTCCGGGTCCCTGAATTAATGGTCAACACGCAAGAGCTCGACGGCATGCATTCGAGCTTGCTTATAAATAGAAAGACGCAGGTCACGGCCCGCGACAAAGGCCGCAGTTTGAACCTCGTGCCCCGAGCCTGACAACCCTCGGTCGTACGATCTTCAGCGCTTTACCCGCCTGCTTGAGCATGCGCAGTGACAGGCGCACCCAATCACAGGATAATGCGCCAACTTTTTCGGCGGCTCTGCCCTGCGGGCCGTCTGATACGTTTGCTTGTTTGGCCGCCTTAGCCTGACAACCCTGGAGTGTCTGGTTTGATCGTCTTCCGCTACCTATCCCGCGAAGTCCTGTTGACCTTGAGCGCCGTCAGCGCCGTGCTGCTGGTCATCATCATGAGCGGTCGCTTCATCAAATACCTCGCCCAGGCGGCCTCTGGCCTCCTGGATCCGGGCTCGCTATTCCTGATCATGGGCTTTCGTCTGCCGGGTTTCCTGCAGTTGATTTTGCCTTTGGGCCTGTTTCTCGGAATCCTGCTGGCCTACGGTCGCCTGTACCTTGAAAGCGAAATGACGGTGCTGTCGGCCACCGGCATGAGCCAGCAGCGTCTGTTTGCCATGACCCTTTTTCCAGCCACCCTGGTCGCGCTGGTGGTGGCGTGGCTGAGCCTGAGCCTGGCGCCACAAGGCGCTAATCAGTTCCAGTTGCTGTTGAACAAGCAGGATGCCCTGACCGAGTTCGACACCCTCGAGCCGGGTCGCTTCCAGGCGCTGCGCGACGGAACACGGGTGACCTACACCGAAACGCTATCGGATGATCGCATCAACCTCGGTGGCGTATTCATTTCGCAAAAGAACGTCTCGTCCGATAAGAAGGATCGCGGGATTTCCGTGCTGGTGGCCGAGAAGGGCCGTCAGGAAATTCGCCCCGACGGTAACCGTTACCTGATTCTCGACAACGGCTATCGCTATGACGGCAATCCGGGGCAGGCCGATTACCGGGCGATCAAGTACCAGGAATACGGCGTATTGCTGCCCAAGCCGGACGTCAGCGACGAAGTGACCGACCGTGACGCAATGACCACCGGCTCGTTGCTGGGCAGTGACGACATCCGTTCGCGTACCGAGCTGCAATGGCGTTTGTCCTTGCCATTGCTGGTCTTCATCGTGACCTTGATGGCGGTGCCGTTGTCGCGGGTCAATCCGCGTCAGGGCCGTTTCCTCAAGCTGTTGCCGGCGATTCTTCTATATATGGCTTACCTGTCCATCCTGATTGCCGCTCGCGGCGCCCTTGAAAAGGGCAAAATCCCGCCAGCTCTGGGGTTGTGGTGGGTGCATGCAATCTTCCTGGCCATCGGCCTGGGCTTGCTCTATTGGGAACCGTTGCAGTTGAAGCTGGCGAGTCGCCGCAGCGCGCTGGAGGTGGCTCGTGGATAAGCTCGATCGCTACATTGGTAGCAGCGTGTTCGTGGCGATTCTGGCGGTACTGGGGATCATTCTCGGTCTGGCGACGCTGTTTGCGTTCATCGACGAGATGGGGGATGCCAGCGATACCTACACCCTGGTCGACGTGTTGAGTTATGTCCTGCTGACCGCGCCGCGTCGTCTTTACGACATGTTGCCGATGGCGGCGCTGATCGGTTGCCTGATCGGCCTCGGCAGTCTCGCCAGTCACAGCGAGCTGACCATCATGCGCGCTGCGGGCGTGTCGATCGGGCGAATCGTCTGGGCGGTCATGAAGCCGATGCTGATCCTGATGGTGGTGGGTGTGCTGATCGGCGAATACGTTGCCCCAGCCACCGAAGTCACCGCTCAGGCCAATCGCTCCCTGGCTCAGGGTGGCGGCGATGCGCAAAGCGCCAAGCATGGTTTGTGGCATCGCCAGGGTGATGAGTTTATTCACGTCAACTCGGTGCAGCCCAACGGTCTGCTGTACGGCGTCACCCGTTATCGTTTCGACAATGAGCGTCACATGCTGTCTTCCAGCTTCGCCAAACGGGCGAAGTTCGATCAGGATCACTGGCAATTGAGCGACGTCACCACCACGCTGTTCCATGAAAAGAGCACCGAAGTGGTCACCGCCCCGGTCGAGCGTTGGAATGTCGCCTTGAGTCCGCAGCTGTTGAGTACGGTGGTCATGTCGCCTGATACGCTGTCGATCAGCGGTCTGTGGGGTTACATCCACTACCTGGCTGACCAGGGCCTGAGCAATGGTCGTTACTGGCTGGCATTTTGGGTCAAGGTGTTGCAACCGCTGGTCACCGCCGCCCTGGTACTGATGGCGATTTCCTTCATCTTCGGGCCGCTACGCTCAGTGACCCTTGGTCAGCGAGTGTTCACTGGCGTGCTGGTGGGCTTCACCTTTCGCATCGTTCAGGATTTGCTCGGTCCTTCGAGCCTGGTCTTCGGTTTCTCGCCACTGTTTGCGGTGCTTGTTCCGGCGGGTGTCTGTGCCTTGGCCGGGGTCTGGTTGTTGCGCCGGGCCGGCTGATCAAGGGTTTCTCGTGACGTTGCTGGTCACTCAAAACGCCCCTGTCGCAAGACCGCGGCGTTTTTGTAGGCGCCGTCTGACCTGCGAACGTGACGCTTGCGCCATGGATCAGGTACAATTCCCGGCTATTTTTCGGCGGGCTATGCCTGCAGCCTTTTTGAGTGTTGATCCGTGAGTGATTTGAGTCATATCCGCAATTTCTCCATCATCGCCCACATTGACCATGGCAAGTCGACGCTGGCCGATCGCTTCATCCAGATGTGTGGCGGCCTTGCCGAGCGCGAAATGGAAGCCCAGGTTCTGGACTCCATGGACCTGGAACGTGAACGCGGGATCACCATCAAGGCCCACAGCGTCACCCTGTATTACACCGCTCGCGATGGCATCAAGTACCAGCTGAACTTCATTGACACCCCGGGCCACGTCGACTTCACCTATGAAGTCAGCCGGTCGCTGGCGGCCTGTGAAGGCGCGTTGCTGGTGGTCGATGCCGGTCAGGGCGTTGAAGCGCAGTCGGTAGCCAACTGCTACACCGCGATTGAGCAGGGCCTGGAAGTGATGCCGGTCCTGAACAAGATCGACCTGCCTCAGGCCGATCCTGACCGCGTGAAAGAAGAAATCGAAAAAATCATTGGCATCGATGCCACCGACGCGGTCGAGTGCAGCGCCAAGACTGGTCTGGGCGTCGACGAAGTGCTGGAGCGTCTGGTCAAGACCATTCCTGCGCCGACCGGCAACTATGAAGATCCGCTGCAAGCGTTGATCATCGACTCCTGGTTCGACAACTACCTGGGCGTTGTTTCCCTGGTTCGCGTACGCCACGGTCGTGTGAAGAAGGGCGACAAGATCCTGGTCAAGTCCACCGGCAAGATCCACCTCGTGGACAGCGTCGGTGTCTTCAACCCGAAACACACCGCCACCGTTGACCTGAAGGCCGGCGAAGTGGGCTTCATCATCGCCGGCATCAAGGACATTCACGGTGCACCGGTCGGTGACACCCTGACCTTGAGCTCCACGCCGGACGTCGACGTGCTGCCAGGCTTCAAACGCATTCAGCCGCAGGTTTACGCCGGCCTGTTCCCGGTCAGCTCCGACGACTTCGAAGATTTCCGTGAAGCCCTGCAAAAGCTCACGCTCAACGACTCGTCCCTGCAGTACACCCCGGAAAGCTCCGATGCCCTGGGCTTCGGTTTCCGTTGCGGGTTCCTCGGCATGCTGCACATGGAAATCATCCAGGAGCGCCTGGAGCGCGAGTACGACCTGGACCTGATCACCACGGCGCCGACGGTAATTTTCGAGCTGCTGCTGAAAACCGGTGAAACGATTTACGTCGACAACCCGTCGAAGCTGCCAGACCTGTCCTCGATCGAAGACATGCGCGAACCGATCGTGCGGGCCAATATTCTTGTGCCGCAAGAGCACCTGGGCAATGTCATTACCCTGTGCATCGAGAAGCGTGGCGTACAGCACGACATGCTGTTCCTCGGTACCCAGGTTCAAGTGACCTACGATTTGCCGATGAACGAAGTGGTCCTGGACTTCTTCGACCGTCTGAAATCCACCAGCCGTGGCTATGCTTCGCTGGATTACCATTTCGATCGTTATCAATCGGCTAATCTGGTGAAACTGGATGTGCTGATCAACGGTGACAAGGTCGACGCCCTCGCGTTGATCGTGCACAAGGATAACGCGCACTACAAAGGTCGCCAGTTGACCGAGAAGATGAAAGAACTGATTCCACGTCAGATGTTCGACGTCGCAATCCAGGCCGCCATTGGCGGGCAGATTATTGCGCGGACCTCTGTCAAGGCGCTCAGAAAGAACGTATTGGCCAAATGCTACGGCGGTGACGTTAGCCGTAAGAAGAAACTGCTTGAGAAGCAAAAGGCCGGTAAGAAACGCATGAAGCAAGTCGGCAACGTGGAAATTCCACAAGAAGCCTTCCTTGCAGTGCTCAGGTTGGATAGTTAGGTCCTATGTCACTAAATTTCCCGCTGTTGCTGGTCATCGCCGTGTTCGTCTGCGGCCTGTTGGCGTTGCTCGATCTGGTTTTCCTGGCGCCGCGTCGGCGTGCCGCCATTTCCTCCTATCAGGGCAGCGTCAGCCAGCCTGATGGAGTGGTGGTCGAGAAACTGAACAAAGAGCCGCTGCTGGTCGAATACGGCAAGTCGTTCTTCCCGGTGTTGTTCATCGTGCTGGTACTGCGTTCGTTCCTGGTGGAGCCGTTCCAGATTCCTTCCGGCTCGATGAAACCGACCCTGGACGTTGGCGACTTCATTCTGGTGAACAAGTTTTCTTATGGGATCCGCTTGCCGGTGATCGACAAGAAGGTCATCGAAGTCGGTGATCCACAGCGCGGCGATGTGATGGTGTTCCGCTTCCCGAGCGATCCGAACGTCAACTACATTAAACGTGTGGTGGGCCTGCCGGGTGACCAGATTCGTTACACCGCCGACAAGCGTCTGTTCGTCAACGGTGAGTCGATTGCCGAACAACTGGTCGGCTCCGAGCCGGGCACGTTGGGCAGCGCTGAGCTCTACAAGGAAAAACTCGGCGTCGCCGAGCACCTGATCCGCAAGGAAATGAGCCGTTACCGCGCAACGCCGGACCGTTCGTGGACCGTGCCTGCCGGGCACTATTTCATGATGGGCGACAACCGCGACAACTCGAACGACAGTCGCTACTGGGATGATCCGAGCATTCCCAAGGATCTGCTGGGCATGGTTCCCGACAAGAATATCGTCGGCAAGGCCTTCGCAGTCTGGATGAGCTGGCCGGAACCCAAACTCAGTCACCTGCCGAATTTCTCGCGGGTTGGCCTGATCAAGTAATCACACACGGCGCTGTTGAACACAGCGCCGAATGCATTTCTGGAACCGGCATAATCGGCGACAGAAGCATGAAAACAACGATATTCAGGACGTTATTTTTGAACACAGCGTTAATTGTCCCAAGCCTGCGCCGCATCACGGCGATGGCGGTGGAATCCAACCACGAACTCAGCGTGGGTAAACCGTGAGCGTCTCCTTAAGCCGTCTCGAGCGTCAGCTCGGCTACACCTTCAAGGATCAGGAACTGATGGTCCTGGCCCTGACTCACCGCAGCTTTGCCGGGCGTAACAACGAACGCCTGGAATTCCTCGGTGATGCCATCCTCAACTTCGTTGCTGGCGAGGCGCTGTTCGATCGCTTCCCGCTGGCTCGCGAAGGCCAGTTGTCGCGACTGCGCGCACGCCTGGTGAAAGGCGAGACCCTGGCCGTACTGGCTCGCGGTTTCGATCTGGGCGAATACCTGCGCCTGGGTTCCGGTGAATTGAAAAGCGGCGGTTTCCGTCGCGAGTCGATTTTGGCCGATGCCCTTGAAGCGCTGATCGGTGCGATCTACCTGGATGCCGGCATGGACATGGCGCGCGAGCGTGTGTTGGCCTGGCTGGCCGGTGAGTTCGAAGGCCTGACGCTGGTCGACACCAACAAAGATCCAAAAACCCGCCTGCAGGAATTCCTGCAGTCGCGTGGTTGTGAGCTGCCACGTTACGAAGTGGTGGATATCCAGGGTGAGCCACATTGCCGGACGTTCTTCGTCGAATGTGAAATCACCTTACTGAATGAAAAAAGCCGAGGTCAGGGTGTGAGTCGTCGTATTGCCGAACAGGTAGCGGCCGCCGCAGCACTGATTGCCCTGGGTGTGGAGAATGGCAATGACTGATTCAACTGCAACTCGCTGTGGCTATGTTGCCATCGTCGGCCGTCCCAACGTGGGCAAGTCCACGCTGCTGAACCACATACTGGGTCAGAAACTGGCGATCACCTCGCGCAAGCCTCAGACCACTCGCCACAACATGCTCGGCATCAAGACCGAAGGCGCCGTGCAGGCGATCTACGTCGACACCCCCGGCATGCACAAAGGTGGCGAGAAAGCCCTGAACCGCTACATGAACAAGACCGCTTCGGCGGCGTTGAAAGACGTCGACGTGGTGATCTTCGTAGTTGACCGCACCAAGTGGACCGACGAAGACCAGATGGTCCTCGAGCGCGTTCAATACGTGACCGGCCCGCTGATCGTGGCGCTGAACAAGACTGACCGCATCGAAGACAAAGCCGAGCTGATGCCGCACCTGACCTGGTTGCAGGAACAGTTGCCGAACGCGCAGATCATGCCGATCTCGGCCCAGCACGGGCATAACCTCGAAACGCTGGAGCGCGTGATTGCCGGTTACCTGCCGGAAAACGATCACTTCTTCCCGGAAGACCAGATCACCGACCGCAGCAGCCGCTTCCTCGCCGCTGAACTGGTACGCGAGAAAATCATGCGCCAGATGGGCGCCGAGCTGCCGTACCAGATCACCGTCGAAATCGAAGAGTTCAAGCAACAGGGCAAAACCCTGCACATCCATGCCTTGATCCTCGTCGAGCGCGACGGCCAGAAGAAAATCATCATTGGCGACAAGGGCGAGCGGATCAAACGCATTGGCACCGAGGCACGCAAGGACATGGAATTGCTGTTCGACTCCAAGATCATGCTCAACCTCTGGGTCAAGGTGAAAGGCGGCTGGTCCGACGACGAACGCGCCTTGCGTTCGCTGGGTTACGGCGACCTGTAACACCGGTTCCTGATACACCGAAGTACCCTGTGGGAGCGAGCTTGCTCGCGATAGCGGTCTGCCAGTCAACATCGATGTTGAATGTCATGCCCTCATCGCGAGCAAGCTCGCTCCCACATTGGTTTTGGGTGGTTTATAAATCTGTGCTGACTCATTGAGAACGCTGACTTCCATGTCCCAAACCCCACCCATCGGCCAACCCGCCTTCGTGCTCCACTCCCGCGCTTACCGCGAGAACAGCGCATTGGTGGATTTCCTTACGCCGCAAGGTCGGTTACGGGCGGTATTGCGCAGTGCTCGGGGCAAGGCCGGGACGTTGGCACGGCCGTTCGTGCCGCTGGAAGTGGAGTTCCGTGGGCGTGGTGAATTGAAGAACGTCGGTCGCATGGAAAGCGCTGGCGTCTCCACCTGGCTAAATGGTGAGGCGCTGTTCAGCGGTCTCTACCTCAATGAGCTGTTGATTCGGCTGTTGCCGTCCGAAGACCCGCATCCCGCTGTGTTTGACCACTACGCCGCGACCCTGCTTGCGCTTGCCGAAGGTCGTCCGCTGGAGCCTTTGTTGCGATCCTTCGAATGGCGGCTGCTGGATGACTTGGGTTACGGCTTTGCCCTGACTGCCGACATCCATGGCGATCCTATCGCGCCGGACGGTCTCTACCGTCTGCAAGTGGATGCGGGACTCGAACGGGTCTACCTGCTGCAACCCGGTCTGTTCAACGGCACCGAACTGTTGGCGATGGCCGATGCAGATTGGTCTGCCCCTGGCGCGCTATCGGCAGCCAAGCGATTGATGCGCCAGGCACTGGCCGTTCATCTGGGCGGTCGTCCCTTGGTGAGTCGCGAGTTGTTTCGCAAGCCATAGGGTCTGTTGATGCTTGGCAGCGGCCGCGCCGGGCGCCCACTTGGCGCAGGGCTGCGTTGCTCGGAACTTATTTGGAACAACCAAACTACTTTCCTCGCGCCTTGCCCTGCACCAAGTGGTCATCCGTCGCGGCCGCTGCCAAACATCAACAGACCCTATCTCCCCGTGTATGCTGTGCGCCGAACTTTTCCATTTTCAGGAGCGCTTCCGTGACCACCAGCAATCGCATTCTTCTTGGCGTGAACATCGACCACGTAGCCACCCTGCGGCAGGCCCGGGGCACGCGCTATCCGGATCCGGTCAAGGCAGCACTGGATGCGGAAGAGGCGGGCGCTGACGGCATTACCGTGCACCTGCGCGAAGACCGTCGGCACATTCAGGAACGCGACGTGTTGCTGCTCAAGGATGTGCTGCAAACCCGCATGAACTTCGAAATGGGCGTCACCGAAGAGATGATGGCGTTCGCCGAACGCATTCGTCCGGCGCACATTTGCCTGGTGCCTGAAACCCGTCAGGAGCTGACGACCGAAGGTGGTCTGGACGTGGCGGGTCAGGAAGCACGGATTAAAGCAGCGGTGGATCGCTTGGCGAAAATCGGCTGTGAAGTGTCGCTATTCATTGATGCTGACGAGCGGCAGATCGAAGCGTCCCGTCGTGTTGGTGCGCCGGCTATTGAGCTGCATACCGGTCGTTATGCCGATGCCGAGACGCCAACCGAAGTGGCTGAAGAGCTCAAGCGTGTGGCGGATGGCGTGGCGTTTGGTCTGGCTCAAGGTTTGATCGTCAATGCCGGTCACGGTCTGCACTATCACAACGTTGAAGCAGTGGCCGCGATCAAGGGCATCAACGAACTGAACATCGGCCACGCGCTGGTGGCTCATGCGTTGTTTGTCGGGTTCAAGTCGGCTGTTTCGGAGATGAAGGCGCTGATTCTGGCTGCTGCGTTGAAAGGCTAAGATCAAAAGATCGCAGGCTTCGCCAGCTCCTTGGTGTACACATAACCTCGTAGGAGCTGCCGAAGGCTGCGATCTTTTTTGCACCGGCCCCGCGGTATTAGAGCTGTGGGGTTTCCTGATTCGGTTTGGTCTTGTCGACCCCCGGCACATGCAGGTTGCCTTCGGCCACTTGATTGCCTTCAAGCTGCGGCTGCGTGACCCACGTCAGGATGTCGTAGTAACGACGGATGTTCGCCACGAAGTGCACCGGCTCGCCGCCTCGGGCGTAGCCATAACGGGTCTTGCTGTACCACTTTTTCTCTGACAGGCGCGGCAGGATCTTCTTCACATCCAGCCATTTGTCCGGATTCAGTCCTTCCTTGGCCGCGAGTTTGCGCGCGTCATCCAGGTGACCGCTGCCGACGTTGTAGGCCGCCAGTGCAAACCAGGTGCGATCCGGCTCTTGAATCGACTCGTCCAGCTGATCCTTCATGTAAGCCAGGTACTTGGCGCCGCCCATGATGCTCTGTTTAGGGTCGAGCCGGTTGGACACGCCCATGGCCTGCGCCGTGTTCTGGGTCAGCATCATCAGCCCGCGCACGCCGGTCTTCGACGTGACCGCCGCTTGCCATAACGATTCCTGATAGCCGACTGCTGCCAGCAGGCGCCAGTCGACTTTCTCTTTCTTGGCGTACGCTTTGAAGTGCTGTTCATACTTGGGCAGCCGTTGCTGCAAGTGCTGGGCGAAGGTGTAGGCGCCCACGTAGCCGAGGACATCGACATGTCCGTAGTAACGGTCTTTCAGGCGTTGCAGGGTGCCGTTTTTCTTCACTTTGTCGAGATACGTATTGATCTCGTTGAGCAGGCTGTTGTCGTCACCAGCGGCCACGGCCCAGCTCTGATTGCTGGCGTCGCCGAGGTCAAATGCCACTCGCACCTTGGGGAAGTAGACCTGGTTCATCGCCACTTCGTTTGAGTCGACCAGGGTCAGATCAATCTGACCTTCATCGACCATCCGCAGCAGGTCGACGACTTCAACAGCGTCGGACTCTTCGTAATCAATGCCGGGGTATTTCTTTTTCAGCTCCGCCAACTGCTCGGCGTGGGTGCTGCCCTTGAGCACCATGATCTTCTTGCCCACCAGATCCTTCGCATCGGTGGGCCGCGATTGGCCGTTGCGATAGATGATCTGCGGGGTGACTTCGAGATAGGAGTGGGAAAACCGTACCTGCTTTTTGCGCACTTCGCTGCTGACCAGGCCGGCAGCAGCGATCACCGGGCCGTTGGGTTTGCCCACCTGATTGAACAGGTCGTCGAGGTTGTCGGCGGTTTCGATTTTGAGTTCCACCCCCAGATCGTCGGCGAAGCGCTTCACCAGCTCGTATTCGAAGCCGGTTTCACCGTTGCGATCCTGAAAGTAGGTGGCGGGGCTGTTTCGGGTAACCACCCGCAGCACGCCATCCTCCTTTACGCGCTCAAGCGTGTTGGGTTTATCAACACAGCCACTGAGCACCAGGAAGAGTCCGGTTGCGATCAGCCATTTGGCGAACCGCGGACGCAAAGCCGTTGGGGAAAACATCTGCGCAGTATACGCAAAGGACCACGAGCGCCATATCTCGACAGCGAAGGGCTTGTCTGCTAGGCGGCTTAAAACCGCTCCGGAGCCCGCAGGAATGGGCTCGAGCAGCATTTTGTGACAGAAAAAATAACGCTCGGCGCGCACCTGTTTGAGGTCCGAACACCCGGCCCGACGCCCGGGTGCAGCCGCCCGTACCGTTTCGGGTGATGTCGCGGCCTGTTTAGGCTAGAATGCACGGCCTCAAAGCACACCCCTTCCCGAGGCTGTCCCGAAGATGTTGATCCTGCGCGGCGCTCCTGCCCTTTCTGCCTTTCGCCACAGCAAACTCCTTGAGCAACTGAGCCAGAAAGTTCCGGCTGTCAGTGGCTTGTATGCTGAATTCGCTCACTTCGCCGAAGTTACCGGCGTCCTGACCGGCGACGAACAGCAGGTGCTCGCGCGCCTTCTGAAGTACGGCCCAAGTGTTCCGGTACAAGAGCCGACCGGTCGTCTGTTCCTGGTGTTGCCGCGGTTCGGCACCATCTCGCCGTGGTCCAGTAAAGCCAGCGACATCGCTCGCAACTGCGGCCTGACGAAAATCCAGCGCCTGGAACGCGGCATCGCGTTCTACGTCGCCGGCCAGTTCAGCGACGCCGAAGCGCAGCTGATCTCCGATGCGCTGCACGACCGCATGACCCAGATCGTCCTCGGCAACCTTGAACAAGCCGCCGGCCTGTTCAGCCATGCCGAGCCGAAACCGCTGACCGCGATCGACGTGTTGGGTGGCGGCCGCGCCGCGCTGGAAAAAGCCAACACCGAGCTGGGCCTGGCCCTGGCCGAAGACGAGATCGATTACCTGGTCAACGCCTTCGTCGGCTTGAAGCGCAACCCCCACGACATCGAACTGATGATGTTCGCCCAGGCGAACTCCGAGCACTGCCGTCACAAGATCTTCAACGCCAGTTGGGACATCGACGGTCAGAGCCAGGAAAAAAGCCTGTTCGGCATGATCAAGAACACCTACGTGATGCACAGCGAAGGCGTTCTGTCGGCTTATAAGGACAACGCTTCGGTCATCGTCGGCAACGTCGCCGGCCGTTTCTTCCCGGACCCTGAAACCCGCCAGTACGGCGCGGTGCAGGAACCGGTGCACATCCTGATGAAAGTCGAAACGCACAACCACCCGACTGCGATTGCCCCGTTCCCGGGCGCGTCCACCGGCAGTGGCGGTGAGATTCGCGACGAAGGCGCTACCGGTCGTGGCGCCAAGCCAAAGGCTGGCCTCACCGGTTTCACCGTGTCCAACCTGCAAATCCCGGGCTTCGAACAGCCGTGGGAAGTGCCGTACGGCAAGCCTGAGCGCATCGTTACCGCGCTGGACATCATGATCGAAGGCCCACTGGGTGGCGCCGCGTTCAACAACGAATTCGGTCGTCCGGCCCTGACCGGTTACTTCCGTACCTTCGAACAGTCGATCACCACCCCGCGTGGCGACGAAGTTCGCGGTTACCACAAGCCGATCATGCTGGCCGGCGGTATGGGTAACATCCGTGCCGAACACGTGCAGAAAGGCGAGATCACCGTTGGCTCCAAGCTGATCGTCCTCGGCGGCCCGGCGATGCTGATCGGTCTGGGTGGCGGCGCCGCTTCCTCCATGGCCACCGGCACCAGCTCGGCAGACCTGGACTTCGCTTCCGTTCAGCGCGAAAACCCGGAAATGGAACGTCGCTGCCAGGAAGTCATCGACCGTTGCTGGCAACTGGGTGACAAGAACCCGATCAGCTTCATCCACGACGTCGGCGCGGGCGGTCTGTCCAACGCCTTCCCGGAACTGGTCAACGATGGCAACCGTGGCGGTCGCTTCGAACTGCGCAACATTCCAAACGACGAGCCGGGCATGGCCCCGCACGAAATCTGGAGTAACGAATCCCAGGAGCGTTACGTTCTGGCGGTCGGCCCGGCTGACTTCGAACGCTTCCAGGCGATCTGCGAGCGCGAGCGTTGCCCGTTTGCCGTTGTTGGCGAAGCCACTGCCGAGCCGCAACTGACCGTCACCGACAGTCACTTCGGCAACAGCCCGGTGGACATGCCACTGGAAGTGCTGCTGGGCAAAGCCCCGCGCATGCACCGTTCGGCCGTTCGCGAAAACGAACTGGGCGACGATTTCGATCCGTCGACCCTCGAGATTGCAGACTGCGTCGAACGCGTTCTGCATCACCCGGCCGTGGCGAGCAAAAGCTTCCTGATCACCATCGGCGACCGCACCATCACCGGCCTCGTGGCCCGCGATCAGATGGTCGGCCCGTGGCAGGTTCCGGTAGCCGACGTTGCCGTCACCGCCACCAGCTTCGACGTTTACACCGGTGAAGCCATGGCCATGGGCGAGCGTACTCCGCTGGCACTGCTGGACGCTCCGGCGTCGGGCCGTATGGCCATCGGCGAAACCCTGACCAACATCGCGGCTTCGCGCATCAACAAAATCTCCGACATCAAACTGTCGGCCAACTGGATGTCCGCTGCCGGTCACCCAGGCGAAGACGCGCGTCTGTACGACACCGTGAAAGCGGTCGGCATGGAATTGTGCCCAGAGCTGGGCATCACCATTCCGGTGGGCAAGGACTCCATGTCCATGGCCACCCGCTGGAACGACGAAGGCGTCGACAAGACCGTGACGTCGCCGATGTCGCTGATCGTGACCGGTTTCGCGCCTGTGGCTGACATCCGTCAGACCCTGACGCCGGAACTGCGCATGGACAAGGGCACCACCGACCTGATCCTGATCGATCTGGGCCGTGGCCAGAACCGCATGGGCGCCTCGATCCTGGCCCAGGTTCACGGCAAGCTCGGTTCGCAAGCGCCGGACGTCGACGACGCCGAAGACCTCAAAGCCTTCTTCGCCGTGATCCAGGGTCTCAACGCCGACGGTCACCTGCTGGCTTACCACGACCGTTCCGACGGTGGTCTGCTGACCAGCACTGTGGAAATGGCCTTCGCCGGCCACTGCGGTCTGAGCCTGAACCTCGACGGTCTGGCAGAAACCTCCGCCGACATCGCCGCAATCCTGTTCAACGAAGAACTGGGCGCTGTGATCCAGGTTCGCCAGGACGCCACTCCAGACATCCTCGCGCAGTTCAGCGCAGCTGGCCTGGGTGACTGCGTGTCGGTGATCGGTCAGCCGATGAACAACGGCCAGATCAGCATCACGTTCAACGGCGACACCGTGTTCGAAGGTCAGCGTCGTCTGCTGCAACGTCAGTGGGCTGAAACCAGCTACCAGATCCAGCGTCTGCGTGATAACGCCGACTGCGCCGAACAAGAGTTCGACGTGCTGCTTGAAGAAGACAACCCGGGCCTGAGCGTCAAGCTGAGCTACGACGTCAACCAGGACGTCGCCGCGCCTTACATCAAGAAAGGCATTCGCCCACAGGTTGCCGTACTGCGTGAGCAGGGCGTCAACGGTCAGGTAGAAATGGCGGCCGCGTTCGACCGCGCCGGTTTCAACGCGATCGACGTGCACATGAGCGACATTCTGGCCGGCCGTGTCGACCTGAACGAGTTCAAAGGTCTGGTCGCTTGCGGTGGTTTCTCCTACGGCGACGTACTGGGTGCCGGCGAAGGCTGGGCCAAGTCCGCGCTGTTCAACAGCCGCGCTCGCGATGCGTTCCAGGGCTTCTTCGAGCGTAACGACAGCTTCACCCTCGGCGTGTGCAACGGTTGCCAGATGATGTCCAACCTGCACGAGCTGATCCCGGGCCCCGAGTTCTGGCCGCACTTTGTGCGCAACCGTTCCGAGCAGTTCGAAGCGCGCGTGGCGATGGTTCAGGTTCAGGAATCGAACTCGATCTTCCTGCAAGGCATGGCCGGTTCGCGTATGCCGATCGCCATTGCTCACGGTGAAGGTCATGCCGAGTTCGCCAGCGAAGAAGCGTTGCTGGAAGCCGATCTGTCGGGTTGCGTGGCGATGCGTTTCGTCGACAACCACGGCAAGGTCACCGAAAACTACCCGGCCAACCCGAACGGCTCGCCGCGCGGGATCACAGGTTTGACCAGCCGCGACGGTCGCGTGACGATCATGATGCCTCACCCGGAGCGTGTGTTCCGCGCGGTGCAGAACTCGTGGCGTTCGGAAGACTGGAACGAAGACGCACCTTGGATGCGTATGTTCCGTAATGCGCGCGTCTGGGTAAACTAAAAGCGGGTTAACTAAGCGCCGTGTACAAGCTCAGCTTTTTTGTTCCAACCAGTCACGTCGAAGACGTGAAAAGTGCCGTATTCGCCGCCGGTGGCGGACGGATCGGCGCGTACGACCATTGCGCCTGGCAAGTGCTCGGCCTCGGCCAGTTTCACCCGTTGGATGGCAGTCAGCCGTTCATTGGTGAAGCGGGGCAGGTCGAGCAGGTTGAGGAATGGAAGGTTGAGCTTGTCGTGGCGGATGAGTTGATTCGTTCTGTGGTGTTGGCTCTGAAGCAGAGTCATCCCTACGAGACGCCGGCTTATGAGGTGTGGCGGTTGGAGGATTTCTAGTCTTCCTGGCCGCTGAAATGAAAAACCCGCTGAATTTGCGTTCAGCGGGTTTTTTGTTGCCTGAACAATCAATGAATGCACACACCCCTTGTAGGAGCTGTCGAGTGAAACGAGGCTGCGATCTTTTGATTTTGATTTTTCAAGATCAAAAGATCGCAGCCTCGTTTCACTCGACAGCTCCTACAGAGGGCGTGGGTTAAACCTTGGCACTCACCTCACTGCGATTCACCAACGCATCCAGTGCATCATTCAAACTCGATGCCTTGTCGCCAATCAGCAGATGCCAAACCCCACCGTCCAACTGGCTGATGCCCTGGCATCCCAGCGCCTTCAAATCACACTCCGACAACGCCTTGCCATCCGCCAGTTGCAACCGGATCCGGGTCATGGCGATGCAATCCATCTGCAACACGTTCTCGCCGCCACCCAAAGCGTTCAGCCATTGCTGTGCTTCTGAATTCGCCACCGCAGCAGGTTTCGGCGCATCGATTACCGCAGCGGGGGAGGAAATGATCGCGCGCCCCAAAGCAGGCATCGCCAAGCGAATCTCATCGGCAATGCTGTCGGCCATCGGCCCGACCACTACCTGCAAACTCCCACCCTTGCCCGGACGCACAACCGCCATCGCACCCAGCGCTTTCAACTCCGCATCGTTTGCCTTGCTGCGATCCACCATGTCCAGCCGCAACCGAGTGGTGCACGCACCCACGGTGATCAAATTCTGCGCACCACCCAGCGCCTTGATGTAAGCCCCGGCCCGTTCGTTGTCGGCCACGACGACTTTGTCGCCCGCTGGAATATCTTCACGCCCTGGCGTCTTGAGGTTGAAGCGGCGAATGCAGAAATCAAACACCACGTAGTAGATCACCGCATACGCCAGCCCCACCGGCACCACCAGCCAGCCATTGGTGGATTTACCCCAGCCGAGAATCATGTCGATCAAACCACCGGAAAACGTAAAGCCGAGATGGATATTCAACAGGTTGGTGATCGCCATCGACAGGCCAGTCAGCAACGCATGCACTAGATAAAGCAGCGGCGCGAGGAACATGAAGGCGAATTCGATCGGCTCAGTCACACCCGTCAAAAACGACGTCAGCGCCATCGACAGAAAGATCCCGCCCATGACCTTGCGGCGTTCCGGCAGGGCGTTACGGTACATCGCCAGGCACGCGGCGGGCAGACCGAAGATCATCATCGGGAACATGCCGGTCATGAACTGGCCGCCTTTCGGGTCACCGGCGAAGTAGCGCGACAAGTCGCCGGTGACGATGGCGCCCGTGGTCGGGTCGGTAAAGTTACCGAAGACGAACCACGCCATGTTGTTGAGGATGTGGTGCAGCCCGGTGACGATCAGCAGACGGTTGAAAACGCCAAAGACGAACGCGCCGAAGCTGCCGCTTTCCATCATCAACGTGCCGAAGCTGTTGATGCCGTGTTGGATGGGCGGCCAGATCAAGCCAAAGATGACGCCCAGGCCCACGGCGGCGAACCCGGTGACAATCGGCACGAAGCGCCGGCCGCCAAAGAACGCCAGGTATTCCGGGAGCTTGATGTCCTTGAAACGGTTGTACAGCGCGCCCGCCATCAAGCCGCTGACGATCCCGGCGAGCATGCCCATGTTGATGCTCGCGTCGAGTACCTTGAGGGTGGAGATCATCACCAGGTAGCCAATGACTCCGGCGAGGCCTGCGGTGCCGTTGTTGTCCTTGGCGAAACCAACCGCGATGCCTATGGCGAAGATCATTGCCAGGTTGGCGAAGATCACTTGGCCGGCGTCGTGGATGATCGCGATGTTCAGCAGGTCGGTGTCGCCCAGGCGCAGCAATAGGCCGGCGATCGGCAGGATCGCGATCGGCAGCATCAGCGCGCGGCCGAGGCGTTGCAGGCCTTCGATGAAGTATTGGTACATGGCGGTTCTCCCTGTGTTCTTTTTGTTTTAGAGCTGTAGTTGTTGTTCAGCTCAGAGGCCATTGCTGGTGACAGGCGTGACGCACCGCGCTGGCGCTGCTCAACTTGAGCAGGTTCTGGCTGATGCGTCGGCATTCGCTCGCGTCCAGGTGGCGGACGCGGTCCTTGATTTCACCGATCTGCACCGGGCTGACCGACAACTCGCTGACGCCCAGGCCGATCAGTACCGGCGTGGCCAGCGGATCGGAGGCCAGCGCGCCGCAGACACCGACCCAACGGTTATGCACCGCAGCACCGGCGCAGGTCTGGGCGATCAGCCGCAGCAGCGCCGGGTGCATGGCGTCGACCCGCGAGGCGAGGCCGGCGTGGTCGCGGTCCATGGCCAGGGTGTATTGCGACAAATCGTTGGTGCCGATGGACAGGAAGTCCGCGTGTTCGGCCAGTTGCTCGGCCAGCAGTGCGGCGGCGGGGACTTCGATCATCACGCCCAGCTCCGGGCGTTCACTCACACCCAATTCGGTACACAAGGCGTCGAGACGCTTACGGATGTGCAGCAACTCATCGACTTCGGTCACCATCGGCAAAAGGATCCGGCACCGGGAGAGTGGGCTGACGTGCAGCAAGGCCCGCAGTTGCTGGTCGAGCAATTCCGGACGGACCTGAGCCAGGCGAATGCCGCGCAGGCCAAGCACTGGATTGGCCTCAGCCGGCAGCGGCAAATAGTCGAGTTGTTTGTCGCCGCCGACGTCGATGGTGCGAATGATCACCGACTTGTCGCCCATGGCATCGAGCACGGCTTGATAGGCGAGGCGCTGTTCGTCTTCGTCCGGCGCGGTGCTGCGATCTACAAACAGAAATTCGGTACGCAGCAAGCCGACGCCGTCGGCGCCATTGGTCAAGGCATCAGCCGCTTCAGCGCTGGAGGCCACATTGGCGGCGACTTCAATCTGCAAACCATCGAGCGTCAGCGCCGGGGTGTGAGCCTGAGCCTGTTGCGCGGCGCGGCGCTGTTGATGATCGAGTTGTGCCTGATGCACTTCGGCCAAACGTTCGGCATTTGGCATCAGTTCGAGGCGACCGCCCTCGGCATCCAGCACAACCGCTTGGCCTTGCTGCTGATCCAGCAGCGTAGAACCCAGTGCAACCATGCACGGCAAGCCTTTGCCGCGAGCGAGAATCGCCACGTGGGAAGTCGCGCCGCCCTCGGCCATGCACAACCCGGCAACACCTTGCTGACTGAGTTGCAGCAAATCGGACGGCGTCAGTTCATGGGCCGCGACGATGGCGCCGGCCGGCACGTCGTAGTGCCAGGTTTCGCCGAGCAGAGCACGCAGTACGCGTTGTTTGAGGTCGCGCAGATCGTTGGCGCGTTCGGCCAACAACGGGCTGCCGAGTTGCTGGAGCACCTCGCACTGCACGTCAATCGATTGGCTCCAGGCGTGGGTTGCGGCCATGCCCTGGTCGATGGAGGTGTTCGCTGCGTTCAGCAATGCCGGGTCTTCGAGCAAGGCGAGGTGCGCGGCGAAGATCGCTTCTTCGTCGGTGTTTTTATGTTTCCTGGCTTGGGCCAGCGTGTGGTCGATTTCATTGCGCACAACGGTTAGCGCGGTGTCGAGAACGTGCAGCTGTTGCTCGGGATCATGGTTGCCGGCGTCCACCGGCAGGCTGATTGCGTTCAAGCGGAACAACGGGCCGCCAACCAAACCGGGGGCTGCACAAACACCGTGCAGCACGCCCGCTTCGGCAGCTCGGGTGCGTCGAGCAAGCGGTGTCGGCGCGGCGGCATGACTGTCTTCGGCTAGCGCGGTGGATAACGCGATCAGCAACGCTTGCAACGCGGCTTCGGCGTCCGGTCCCTGGCAACTGACCTGAACCTCGTCCTGCTCGCCGATGGCCAAGCCCATCAACCCGATCAAGCTGTCGCAGGTCGCCGATTTGCCAGCGAAATGCAGCTGCGATTTACTCTTGAAACCTTGCGCTGTCTGACGAATCAGCGCTGCCGGACGAGCATGCAAACCGCCACGATGGGCGATGCGAATGTGGCCGACAATTTCTTCCCCGGAGAGCTCCGCTTCGGCCTGCGCTCCAGGTGCGTGCCGACGAATGATGTGCAGCAATGGTTCGCCAACTTTCACCGACTTCAGCGTGATCGGCCGTGCCTGAAAGTCCTGGCTGTTGGTCAGGATCATCAGGCTGACCAGGCTTTTGCACTGCTGCGCGACCTTGTCCAGGTCATAGCGCAACAACGGTTGGCCGTTGCTGACCCGCGCACCTTCCTTGACCAGCATCGAGAAGCCTTCGCCCTGCAACTCGACCGTGTCGAGGCCCAGGTGCAGCAACAATTCGGCGCCGTTGTCGGCACGCAAGGTGACGGCGTGGCCGGTGCGCGCGACGTGTACCACGACGCCGGCGCACGGGGCGTGGAGGGTGTCGTTCAGCGGATCGATGGCGATCCCGTCGCCCATGGCGCCGCTGGCGAACACCGGGTCCGGGACTTTGGCGAGCGTGAGCACCGGGCCGCTGAGCGGGGCGCTGAGGGTCAGCTCTTTATTATTGTTGTGCATGGCTCGGTCTCATCAATAAAAACTACGGTTCGGATCAACTCGCCCTGTACGGATTAACTTTCCCTTGTAGGAGCTGACGAGTGAAACGAGGCTGCGATCTTTTGATCTTGCTCTTTAAAAACAACGTCAAAAGATCGCAGCCTCGTTTCACTCGCCAGCTCCTACGGGGGTTATTCGTCCGCCAGCAAATAGGGATGGATACCAATCGGTTCAGTGGGTGCGCGTCACTTTGCTCAAGTGACGCGGCTGGTCCGGGTCCATGCCTCGGGCGACCGCCAAACCGGCGGCCATGACGTAGAAACTCTGGATTGCCAGAATCGGGTCGAGGGCCGGGTGCTCGGCGCGGGTCAGGGTGAGGTCGCGTTCGGCAATGTCATCCGGTGCGGCCAGCAATACGCGGGCACCGCGCTGGCGCATGTCGGCGGCGAGGCTCAGCAAACCGGCCTGTTCGGCACCGCGAGGGGCGAAGATCAGCAGTGGATAATTTTCGTCGATCAACGCCATCGGGCCGTGACGGACTTCGGCGCTGCTGAAGGCTTCGGCCTGGATCGCCGAGGTTTCCTTGAATTTCAACGCGGCTTCCTGGGCGATGGCGAAACCGGCGCCACGGCCAATCACCATCAGACGCTGACAATCGCGCAGGGCATCGATGGCCAGGCTCCAATCCTGTTTTGCCGCCTCGCGCAAACCTTCCGGCAGTGCGAGGCCGGCCTCCAGCAATTCCGTGTCCTCTTTCCAGTGGGCGATCAGACGGGCGCTGGCGCTGAGGGTGGCGATAAAACTCTTGGTCGCGGCGACGCTGCTTTCGGTGCCGGCGCACAGCGGCAGGCTGAACTCACACGCGGCCTCCAGCGGGGAACTCTCGGCGTTGACCATCGAGATGCTCAGGGCGCCGCGCTTGCGCATCAGACGCATGCTGTTCACCAGATCGGGACTTTGCCCGGACTGCGAGAAGGCGAACGCCACTTGGCCGCTGACCTTCAGCGGTGCTTGCAGCATGGTCACCACCGACATCGGCAACGACGCCACCGGGAAGCCCAATTGCTGCATGGTCAGGTAGGCGAAGTAACTGGCGGCATGATCGGAGCTGCCGCGAGCGACGGTCATCGCCACTTGCGGCGGCTGACGACGCAGGCGCCCGGCGATCTCGATCATCTGCGGGTCGAGCTGCTGCAATTGGGTTTGCACGGCCTCAAATGAGGACAGCGCCTCTTCAAGCATTTTTGAAGTCAATGTCTTCTCCTTCGACCATGACGGCGGTCAGTGTGAGTGAGCGATCGAGGCGTACGCAGTCAGCCCAGCTGCCAGTTGCTAGACGGCCGCGCTCGGTGATGCCGAGGTAGTCGGCGGGGAATTGCGAAAGACGTTGCGAGGCCTCGGCGATCGGCAAACCGATCTTCACCAGATTGCGCAGGGCCTGATCCATGGTCAGCGTGCTGCCGGCCAGCGTGCCGTCGGGCAAGCGCACACCGCCCAGGCATTTGGTCACCGTGTGGCTGCCGAGCTTGTATTCACCATCGGGCATGCCAGCGGCGGCGGTGGAATCGGTGACGCAATACAGGCATGGGATCGAACGCAGGGCCACACGGATGGCGCCGGGGTGCACGTGCAGTAAATCCGGAATCAACTCGGCGTATTTGGCGTGAGCCAGTGCCGCGCCGACGATGCCCGGCTCGCGGTGATGCAGCGGGCTCATGGCGTTGTAGAGGTGAGTGAAGCTGCTGGCGCCGGCGTTCAGCGCGGCAACGCCTTCCTCGTAGCTGCCGAGGGTGTGGCCGATTTGCATGCGCACGCCGCGAGCGCTGAGGGCGCGGATCAACGCATCGTGGCCGGCGATTTCCGGGGCGATGGTGATCACCCGGATCGGCGCCAGTGCCAGGTATTCTTCGACTTCGGCCATCAACGCGGTGTGGGCGAAATTCGGTTGGGCACCTAGTTTGCCGGGGTTGATGTACGGGCCTTCCAAGTGCACGCCGAGGACGCGGGCGCTGCCTTTCGGTCGCTGCTCGCAGAACTCGCCGACGTCCTTGAGCACTCGCGAAATCTCTTCGTTCGGCGCAGTCATGGTGGTCGCCAGCAGCGACGTGGTGCCAAACCGCACGTGGGTTTTGGTGATGGTCTCGAAGGCGGTTGCGCCTTCCATGATGTCTTTGCCGCCGCCGCCATGAACGTGCAGGTCGATGAAACCTGGCAGCAGGTAAGGCAGGTCGTTGTCGGCCGGATCGCACGGTTGGCCTTCGATCGACACGACCTTGCCGTGTTCGTGAATCAGCCGGCCGCGAACCCAGCCGTGGGCGGTGAGGATGTTGTCTTCGGACATGATGGGTTCTCTCGTTTAGCGGCGTGGCTGATCAGCGGCGCAGCTCTGCAACAAAGTCGTAGTAGTCGTTGCGGCAATAGGTGTCGGTGACTTCGATCGGCGTGTTGTCTTCGAGGTAGCCGACACGGGTCATCAGCAGCATGGCGGTGCCGGGGGCGATGCCCACCAGGGCGGCGAATTCATCCGAGGCGTTGATCGCCTGAATGTGCTGCAGGGCGCGGACAATCGGCTTGCCAATGCCGTCGAGGTATTCGTAGAGGGAGTCGCCCACCGCTTGTGGCTTGGGAATGATCGAGGCGGGCAGGGTGCTCATCTCGATCGCCATCACCGTGTCGTCGGCTTTACGCAGACGCTTGAGCCGCGCGACCTTGTCGTTCGGCGAGAGGCTGAGGCGGATCAGTTCTTCGTGGGTCGGCGGAGTGATTTCACGCTCCAGCCATTGCGAGCCGGGGACGAAACCTTTCAGGCGCAGCATCTCGCTGAAACCCGAGAGGCGCGACAGCGGTTGTTCCAGGCGTGGGGTGATAAAGGTGCCGGAACCCTGGTTGCGGCGGATCAGGCCTTGCTCGAACAGAACTTCCAGCGCTTTGCGGGCGGTGACGCGGGAGATGCCCAGCATCTCGCTGAGGTTGCGCTCCGACGGCATGGCCTGTTCGGCTTTCCACTGACCGGCATGGATCGCCGCTTCCAGATTGCGCGCCAGTTGCAGGTACAACGGCGTGGGCTGGGTGTCGTCAGGGCGTAGGGCCTGGAGGTCATTCATGTGTGTTTTGTCCGATGCGGATATTGGAGTGTTGTCGCCCGGTGGTGGGACGAAACCTAATACCACTTAAATACCATGTCAATGCCAGTACTTTGCTATGGGCGCGAGAAGGCCTGCCCAATTGGGTAGGCTGAAGGGCTGTAGGTTTGAAGTGGTATTAGAGGTGGGGATTTCAACAGCAAAGATCGCAGCCCTCGGCAGCTCCTAGGGGTGAAATTGGTATCTACCCGGTAGGAGCTGCCGAAGGCTGCGATCTTTTGAATTTATTTTTCGAGGAGCGACCGAAGGTAGCCGTTACGGACGGATTTCGATCATCGTGCCGTCCGGGACCAGATTCCAGACTTCGCGCATGTCCATATTGCGCATAGCGATGCAGCCGTCGGTCCAGTCCAGCGTGTGGAACAGGTCTTCGGGGTTTTCTTCGGTGTCCGGGGTGCCGTGGATCATGATCATGCCACCGGGCTCGACGCCTTCGCGCCGGGCGCGGACGGAGTCACTGATGTTCGGGTAGGAGATGTGCATCGACAGGTTGAAACGGTCACTGGTCTTGCGCCAGTCCATCCAATAAAAACCTTCAGGCGTGCGTTTGTCGCCTTCCATGAGTTTCGGGCCGATCGGTCTTTTTCCCAATGAGATGCGATAGGTCTTGAGCGGCTTGCCGTCATTGATCAATTGCAATTGGTGGGCGGATTTGAGAACCAGGATTTTTTCGATGACTTTGCCGTCCAGGGTTTCCGCAACGGAAGCCTGGGAGATAGCGACAAATGACAAGCAAAACAGGGCAAGCAGCCAGCGCATTGAAACGATATCCCTAAGAGGTGTCGCGACTATTTAGTTATAGGTGATTTTAGAACAAGGTGCTTTATGTGATGGCAGGCTGGGCAAGCGGTGGGATCGACTCGGACCGCACGGGGTAGACCTCGGTCCGCCGGTCAGTGAAGAAGCATTCTAAGGTACGGCCCACCGTGCGGAAAGCCAGCTCGGACCAAGGGATGTCGGCTTCTTCGAAAAGCTGCACTTCCAGGCTCTCTTGACCGGCGCAAAAGTCCAGGTCCACCAGTTCGGCGCGGAAGAATACATGCACCTGGCTGATGTGCGGCACGTCGATCAACGTATAGAGGGTCAGGTTGCGCACCCGCGCGCAGGCTTCTTCGGCCGTCTCGCGAATGGCCGCCTGCTCGATGGTTTCACCGTTTTCCATGAAACCGGCGGGCAGGGTCCAATAACCGAGCCGAGGCTCGATGGCGCGTCGGCACAGCAAGACCTTGGAGCCCCAGGTCGCCACGCAACCGGCGACGATATTGGGGTTCTGGTAGTGAATCGCCTGACAGCTGTCACAGACAAAACGCAGGCGCGAATCGCCCTCGGGAATGCGCTGGGTCACCGGGTTGCCGCACTGACTGCAAAATTTCATGCTTGGGTTCCTGAATGCTGCGCCTATCTTCGCGTGCGGCGGTGTCTGTCGGCAAGTTGTCGTTTAGCGACATGCAGTGGTTATGGGGTTGGGCGGTCGGTTCGATTGGTGCATGATGCAAAGTAGAGAACAAATCGAGAAGACTCATGCTGGACGAGCTACTTCACCGGGTAAGCAACCACACGCCGCTAACCCTGGAAACCGACCGGCGTTTCCCCGAAGCCGCGGTATTAGTGCCCATCACCCGCAGTGACGAACCTGAACTGGTTCTGACCCTGCGCGCCAGCGGGCTCTCGACCCATGGTGGTGAAGTGGCCTTTCCCGGTGGGCGACGCGACCCCGAAGACCCGGACCTTATTTTCACTGCGCTACGTGAGGCCCAGGAAGAAATTGGCCTGCCGCCGGGGCTGGTTGAAGTGATCGGCCCGCTGAGCCCGTTGATCTCCCTGCACGGCATCAAGGTCACCCCCTATGTCGGTGTGATTCCGGACTTTGTCGAGTACCAGGCCAACGACGCCGAGATCGCCGCAGTCTTCAGCGTACCGCTGGAGTTCTTCCGCAAGGATCCGCGCGAACACACCCATCGCATCGATTACGAGGGCCGCAGTTGGTACGTGCCGAGCTATCGCTATGGCGAGTACAAAATCTGGGGCCTCACGGCGATTATGATCGTCGAGTTGATCAACCTGCTCTATGACGCCAAAATCAGCCTGCATCACCCGCCCAAGACCTCTATCAACACCTGATGCCATCGCTCGTATGGCCTGAACCCTGCTTTTTCCAAGTGAGCCTGCCAGGCCTTGAGGACAATAAGATGAAATATCACCTGGGCGACGCCCGCGTCGAAACCCATCCGCAGAGCTGGGTCGCACCCAATGCCGTGCTGGTGGGTAAGGTCAAACTGGAAGAGGGCGCCAACGTCTGGTTCAACGCTGTGCTGCGTGGCGACAACGAGTTGATCCTGATCGGCAAGAACAGCAACGTCCAGGACGGCACGGTGATGCACACTGACATGGGTTACCCGTTGACCATCGGCACCGGCGTGACCATCGGCCATAACGCCATGCTTCATGGCTGCACGGTGGGCGATTACAGCTTGATCGGGATTAACGCGGTGATCCTCAACGGCGCGAAAATCGGCAAGAACTGCATCATCGGCGCCAACTCACTGATCGGTGAGGGCAAGGAGATTCCAGACGGTTCGCTGGTCATGGGCTCCCCCGGCAAAGTGGTGCGCGAGCTGACCGAGCCGCAGAAAAAAATGCTCGAGGCCAGCGCTGCTCACTATGTGCATAACTCGCAACGTTATGCCCGCGATCTGGTTGAGCAGGAAGAATGAGCGCCACTGAACGGCCGGTGCTATCGCCCTGCGTGAACATTTGCGCGTTGGACGACGATGACATTTGCACCGGGTGTCAGCGCACAGTGGAAGAGATCACGCGCTGGAGCCGGATGGACAACGAGGAGCGCCGCAAGGTGTTGGGGTTGTGTCATGAGCGGGCTAAATCCAGCGGCATTCTCTGGATGCTAGGCAAAACATCAGACCTGTAGGAGCTGACGAGTGCAACGAGGCTGCGATCTTTTGATCTTGCCTTTAAAAACAACGTCAAAAGATCGCAGCCTCGTTGCACTCGTCAGCTCCTACGGTACCCTGTGCGCCAAATTGACAGGTATCCCCACGCCCCATGTTCTTCCTGATCGCTTATATCAGCAGCGTCGTGCTGATCAACTACGCCTTTTCCACCGCTCCGCACCTGGACATCATCTGGTCAGCCTGGGGTGGTTTGGTCTTCGTTTTGCGCGACATGGTGCAAACCCGTTTCGGCCATGGCGCGATCGCGGCGATGCTGGCAGCGCTGGTGTTGTCCTACGTGACGTCCGATCCTTCCATCGCGCTGGCCAGCGCCACGGCGTTCGCGGTGTCCGAATGCATCGACTGGCTGGTGTTCAGCATCACCAAGCGTCCCTTGCACGACCGCCTGTGGATAAGTTCGGCCCTGAGCATTCCCCTCGATACCTTCATCTTCTTCGGCATGATCGATGCGTTCACCCCGGGCGTAGTTCTCACCGCCATGGGCTCGAAGTTCGCCGGCGTGACGGCCGTGTGGCTGATCATGGCCTGGCGCTTGCGCAAGCAGGCCGTCGTCAGCTGAAGCCAAACCCCTCGGTTCATGTAAAATGCCGCGCTTTCTCCCCATGGGAAGCGCGCCAGGCGCTGCGACCCTCGATGATCGCTTCTTGAGGACCTGAGATGACCCGTATCGGAACTCCATTGTCGCCAACCGCGACCCGCGTATTACTGTGTGGCTGTGGCGAGTTGGGCAAGGAAGTGGTGATCGAGCTGCAACGTCTGGGCGTTGAAGTGATTGCCGTGGATCGCTACGCCAATGCCCCGGCCATGCAGGTCGCCCATCGCAGCCATGTGATCAACATGCTAGACGGCGCCGCCCTGCGTGCCGTGATCGAAGCCGAAAAGCCGCATTTCATCGTGCCGGAAATCGAAGCCATTGCCACCTCGACCCTCGTGGAACTGGAAGCCGAAGGCTTCACCGTGATCCCGACCGCTCGTGCTGCGCAACTGACCATGAACCGCGAAGGCATCCGTCGCCTGGCCGCTGAAGAACTGGACCTGCCCACCTCGCCGTACCACTTCGCCGACACCTTTGAGGATTACAGCAAGGCTGTCGAAGACCTCGGCTTCCCATGTGTGGTTAAACCGGTGATGAGCTCGTCGGGCAAAGGCCAGAGCCTGCTGCGTAGCGTCGATGACGTGCGCAAAGCCTGGGATTACGCTCAAGAAGGCGGCCGTGCCGGTAAAGGCCGCGTGATCATCGAAGGCTTTATCGACTTCGACTACGAAATCACCCTGTTGACCGTGCGTCACGTTGGCGGCACTACGTTCTGTGCGCCAGTCGGCCACCGTCAGGAGAAGGGCGACTATCAGGAATCCTGGCAGCCACAAGCCATGAGCCCGATTGCCCTGGCCGAATCCGAGCGCGTTGCCAAAGCCGTCACTGAAGCCTTGGGTGGCCGTGGTCTGTTTGGTGTTGAGCTGTTCATCAAAGGTGATCAGGTGTGGTTCAGCGAAGTCTCGCCGCGTCCACATGACACCGGTCTGGTGACGTTGATTTCCCAGGACCTGTCGCAGTTCGCGTTGCACGCACGGGCGATTCTGGGCCTGCCGATTCCATTGATCCGTCAGTTCGGCCCTTCGGCTTCGGCGGTGATTTTGGTGGAAGGGCAGTCTACCCAGACGGCTTTCGCCAATCTTGGTGCTGCGTTGAGCGAGCCGGATACGGCGTTGCGTCTGTTCGGCAAGCCTGAGGTGAATGGTCAGCGTCGGATGGGTGTGGCGTTGGCGCGGGATGAGTCAATTGACGCTGCTCGTGCTAAAGCGACCCGCGCTTCTCAAGCTGTCGTAGTCGAGCTGTAACCGCGGCGCGACTATCGCGGGCAAGCCCGCTCCCACAGGGTTTTCGGTTGAGCACAAATTTTGTGTATATCAGAAATCCTGTGGGAGCGGGCTTGCCCGCGATGGCGTCTTATCAGGTCACCCGATTCAGATCGTTATTGCGCGTCTCCTTCAGGCACAGCACAGCAATCAAGCTCAGCGCCGCCGCCCCCGACACATACCCGCCGACATAACTCAAACCGCCCATCGCCACCAGCTTCTGTGCGAAGAATGGCGCCGCCGAGGCCCCGACAATGCCGCCCAGGTTGTAGGCCGCCGACGCACCGGTATAGCGAACGTGAGTCGGAAACAGCTCCGGCAGCAGCGCGCCCATTGGCGCAAACGTCACGCCCATTAGAAACAGCTCGATGCACAGGAACAGCGCCACGCCCCAGGTCGAACCTTGGGTCAGCAGCGGCTCCATCAGGAAGCCGGACAGAATCGCCAGCACACCGCCGATGATCAGCACCGGTTTGCGCCCGTAACGATCACTGGCCCAGGCCGACAGCGGCGTAGCGGCGGCCATGAATAGCACGGCGAAGCACAGCAGCGCGAGGAAGGTCTCGCGGGTGTAGCCGAGCGTCGACACGCCATAGCTTAGCGAAAACACTGTCGAGATATAGAACAGCGCGTAGCACACCACCATCGACCCGGCCCCCAGCAGCATCGGCGCCCAGTACTGACTCAGCAACTCGACCAGCGGGATCTTCACCCGCTCCTGGCGAGCCATTGCGTTGGCAAACACCGGGGTTTCGTGAAGCTTGAGGCGCACGTACAGACCGACCATTACCAGCGCGGCACTGAGCAGGAACGGAATCCGCCAGCCCCACGAGCGGAACTGTTCGTCGTTCAGGGTCATGGCCAGCGTAAGAAACAGGCCGTTGGCCGCGAGGAAGCCGATCGAGGGGCCAAGCTGCGGGAACATGCCGAACCAGGCGCGTTTGCCCTTTGGCGCATTCTCCGTCGCCAGCAGCGCCGCGCCGCCCCATTCACCGCCCAGTCCCAGGCCCTGGCCGAAGCGCAGCACGCAGAGCAGGATCGGCGCCCAGGCCCCAATGCTGTCGTAGCCCGGGAGTACGCCGATCAGCGTAGTGCATACGCCCATCAGCAGCAGCGAGGCAACCAGCGTCGACTTGCGCCCGATGCGGTCACCGAAGTGGCCGAAAAGCGCCGATCCCAGCGGTCGAGCCAGGAAGGCGATGCCGAAGGTGAGGAACGCCGACAGCATCTGGGCCGTGCCGGAGGTTTGCGGAAAGAACACCGGACCGATCACCAGTGCAGCGGCAGTGGCATAGACGTAGAAGTCGTAGAACTCGATGGCGGTGCCGATGAAACTCGCGGTCGCCACGCGGGTGGCGGAGTTCGTCGGTTGCGCAGGCGCGGTGTCGTTATAAGTCGTGCTGGTCGTCATGCGGTTATCCCTGACAGTCATGTGCCCCAGTGGAGCGAATTATTATGGTCGAACACCCAGGGATGTGGGCTTAACGCAGAGTGCGGGTAGCACTTGGGTATGGCGGGGCTTGGGTAAGCGGTTCGATTATAGGAAGGAGGCTAATGATTCAACAAGGGCAAAAAGATCGCAGCCTTTGGCAGCTCCTGCATCTGGAATGCGCTCCCCTGTAGGAGCTGCCGAAGGCTGCGATCTTTTAGCGATCTATCGTGCAGGTACAACCGCTGGGGCCGAACTCGTATGCCAGATCAGCACCCGCGTGACCCGATTGTCTTCCGTCTCCAGAATCTCCAGGCGGTAACGCCCGATCTTCAGGCATACCGCACTTTCCGGAATGGTCTCCAGCGCCTCGGTCACCAACCCGTTGAGGGTTTTCGGACCATCGCTGGGCAGGTGCCAGCCAAGGCTTTTGTTCAATTCGCGAATCGACGCCGCACCTTCGATCACCAGGCGGCCATCCGCCTGTGGATGGATGTGCGGGTTATCCAGGCTGTGCTGGCTTTCGAACTCGCCGACGATTTCTTCGAGAATGTCTTCCAGGGTCACGACACCTAGCACTTCGCCGTACTCGTCGACCACTATGCCCAGTCGTCGCTGTTGTTTGTGGAAATTCAACAGCTGCAGTTGCAACGGGGTGCTTTCCGGCACGAAGTAGGGGTCGTGACAGGCTGCCAGCAGTGCTTCTCGGGTCAGACTGGCGTCGGACAGCAGATGGCGGATCTGCCGGGTATTGAGCACTGCCTCGACCTGATTGATGTCGCTGTGGAAAACCGGCAAGCGCGTGCGTTTATTGGCGCGAAGCTGCTCAATGATTTCCTCGAGGGAGTCGTCCAGATTGACCCCTTCGACGTCACTGCGTGGCACCAGAATGTCGTTGACCGTGATGTTGTCCAGCGCATGGATGCCTGACAGCGGGTGTGGGCGGCAGACGGCGTGTTCGTGATCGTCGTGCCGATCGTTCGGCGCCTCGTCTTCGCTCTGCTGCACCACGTTGACTTTGCGGGCGAACGGTCGCATCAGCAGTTGGCTTATGCCATTGAGCAACCAGGCGGCGGGATAGATGATTTTCAGTGGCGCGCCAAGCAAGGTGTTGCCCAGGGCCAGGACTGCGTCCGGATAACGGACGGCGAGGGTGCGCGGCAGGTAGTCGGCGAACACCAGAAGCACGGCGCCAGCCCCCAGGCAGGCCACCCATGGACCGTTTTCCGCCCAAGTGAAAATCGCCAGCAAGGTGCTGATGACCACGACCAGTGCGCGGCACAGGGTGTTGCAGAGGATCAGGCTATTGAGCGAAAAGCTCAGCTTTGCCACCGGCTTGTCGCTCGAACGCGAAGCTGCCCGCTGGGCGAGCAAGTACTGTTGCGCAGCTTCGATGGCGGTAAACAGCCCCGACCATAAAATCAGCAGGGCCACTACCGCGAGCATCGGCCCTATGGGCAAGTCGTCCATTAATGCCGCCCGTCAGATATGCAGGATGTATTCACGAACCAGCTTACTGCCGAAATACGCCAGCATCAGCAGGCAGAAACCGGCGAGGGTCCAGCGAATGGCCTTGTGTCCGCGCCAGCCGAGGCGATTACGGCCCCAGAGCAGCACGCTGAAGACGATCCAGGCGAGGCATGCCAGCAAGGTTTTGTGCACCAGGTGCTGGGCGAAAAGGTTGTCGACGAACAGCCAGCCGGAGATCAGCGACAGCGACAGCAGGGTCCAGCCGGCCCAGAGGAAACCGAACAGCAGGCTTTCCATGGTTTGCAGCGGCGGGAAGTTCTTGATCAGGCCGGACGGGTGCTTGTGCTTGAGCTGATGGTCTTGAACCAGCAGCAGCAACGCCTGGAATACCGCGATGGTGAACATGCCGTAGGCGAGGATCGACAACAATATGTGGGCGAGGATGCCCGGTTCTTCGTCGATGATCTGCACTGTGCCGGCGGGGGCGAACTGTGCGAGCAGCACGGTGGCGGCGCCGAGCGGGAACAGCAATATAAGCAGGTTTTCCACCGGGATCCGCGAGCAGGCCAACAGCGTCAGGGCAATCACCGCGGCGGCAATCAGGCTGGCGGCGCTGAAAAAATCCAGGCCCAGGCCAATCGGTGTCAGCAGGTGGGTGAACAGACTGGCGCTATGAGCCAGCACGGCGAGCACGCCGAGCGTGACCAGCAGGCGTTTGTTCGCCTTGGCACCGGTGGCCAGACGAGTGCCCTGATAGAGGGTCGCAGCGGCATATAAGCTGGCGGCGGCGAGGGTAGTTAGCAAACTGGGTGACAAGGGGAGCATAAATCCTGTTAGGCAAGCCCGAAAGGCGCTGAGTTTGGCATAGAACCCCCGCAGCACGAAAGACCATGCAACCTGACGACGAGGTGTCCGCCAGACGCAGTCTTCGCTATAATCCGCGACCTGCCCACGCCGCAGGCTCGCCGAGCACATGTTTATTCCGGTCTGGGCCGCCATTATCCCGGTCTACACAGGGCCTGAAAGGATCGCGCAATGTTTGAAAACTTAACCGACCGTCTCTCGCAGACGCTGCGCCATGTCACCGGCAAGGCCAAGCTGACCGAAGACAACATCAAAGACACCCTGCGTGAAGTGCGCATGGCGTTGCTCGAAGCTGACGTCGCCTTGCCGGTGGTGAAAGACTTCGTCAATTCGGTCAAGGAACGCGCCGTCGGCACCGAGGTGTCGCGCAGCCTGACGCCGGGCCAGGCCTTCGTGAAGATCGTCCAGGCCGAACTCGAAAGCCTGATGGGTGCGGCCAACGAAGACTTGAACCTGAGCGCCGTTCCTCCGGCCGTCGTGCTGATGGCCGGTTTGCAGGGGGCGGGTAAAACCACCACCGTCGGCAAGCTCGCGCGCTTCCTCAAAGAGCGCAAGAAGAAGTCGGTCATGGTCGTGTCTGCGGACGTTTACCGTCCGGCGGCGATCAAGCAGCTGGAAATGCTCGCGGGTGAAGTCGGCGTAACCTTCTTCCCGTCCGACCTGAGCCAGAAGCCGGTCGACATCGCGCAAGCGGCTATTAAAGAAGCAAAACTGAAGTTCATCGACGTGGTCATCGTCGATACCGCCGGTCGCCTGCACATCGATGAAGAGATGATGGGCGAGATCAAGGCCCTGCATGCCGCGATCGACCCGGTCGAAACGCTGTTCGTGGTCGATGCCATGACCGGTCAGGACGCCGCCAACACGGCCAAGGCCTTTGGCGACGCGCTGCCGCTGACCGGTGTGATCCTGACCAAGGTCGACGGCGACGCCCGTGGCGGTGCTGCACTGTCGGTGCGCGCAATCACCGGCAAGCCGATCAAGTTCATCGGTATGGGCGAGAAGAGCGACGCGCTCGAGCCGTTCCATCCTGAGCGTATTGCTTCACGCATCCTCGGTATGGGCGACGTGCTCAGTCTGATCGAGCAGGCCGAACAGACCCTCGACAAGGACAAGGCCGACAAACTGGCCAAGAAGCTGAAAAAGGGCAAGGGCTTCGACCTCGAAGACTTCCGCGATCAGCTGCAACAGATGAAAAACATGGGCGGCCTCGGCGGCCTCATGGACAAACTGCCAAACATGGGCGGTATGAACCTGGCGCAGATGGGTAACGCCCAAGGCGCGGCAGAGAAACAGTTCAAGCAGATGGAAGCCATCATCAATTCCATGACCCCGGCCGAGCGCCGCGACCCTGAGATGATCAGTGGTTCGCGCAAACGCCGGATCGCCATGGGTTCCGGCACTCAGGTGCAGGACATCGGTCGCTTGATCAAGCAGCACAAGCAGATGCAGAAGATGATGAAGAAGTTCTCCGCTAAAGGCGGAATGGCCAAAATGATGCGCGGCATGGGCGGTATGTTGCCCGGCGGCGGCATGCCGAGAATGTAAATAATTTACGCAGGGGCTTGCCCTTGCACCTCCCACACGGAAGTGGGATCTCCAGCAAACCCGCACTTGGCGGGAGCTGACTGGCCGTTTTCAACGACGGCTCTATAGCAAATCTTGATGGCGGCCGATAGGCAGCCGGAAAAAGACATTTGCAAAAGTCCGGATATTCCTTAGAATATGCGGCCTTTCGGGCACCTATGCCCGCTGTGCCTTTAGATTTGCAGCACCGACTACAGGAACGATGTTCACATGCTAACAATCCGTCTTGCCCTTGGCGGCTCCTAAAAGCGCCCGTTTTACCACTTGACCGTAACCGACAGCCGCAACCCGCGCGACGGTTCGCACAAGGAACAGGTTGGTTTCTTCAACCCTGTTGCTCGTGGTCAAGAAGTCCGTCTGTCCGTGAACCAAGAGCGCGTAGCCTACTGGCTGAGCGTTGGTGCACAACCTTCTGAGCGTGTTGCTCAGTTGTTGAAGGACGCGGCTAAGGCTGCGGCCTGAGCAATATGAACGCGACGCCAGCTGTTGCTGATGATTTGATCGTTATCGGCAAAATTTATTCGGTTCATGGCGTTCGCGGCGAAGTGAAGGTGTATTCCTTTACTGATCCGACTGAAAACCTGTTGCAGTACAAAACCTGGACGCTCAAGCGCGAAGGTAATGTGAAACAGGTCGAGCTGGTCAGCGGACGTGGGAACGACAAGTTCCTGGTCGCAAAGCTCAAGGGTCTTGATGATCGTGAAGAAGCGCGTCTTCTGGCCGGTTATGAGATCTGCGTGCCGCGCAACCTGTTCCCTGAATTGACCGACGGCGAGTACTTGTGGTACCAGCTGGAAGGTCTGAAGG
>NZ_JBIWAM010000030.1:0-66869 GCF_044760065.1 Pseudomonas sp. NPDC098740
CATCAATCGCAACGGCCCTCGTTTTGCCCGCAAGAGCGCTGACCATACCGCCTCTTTATTGGTCGTACTGATCACTCATCGCTGGTTGAGCAGTCGCGATGGAAGAACCTTCGAGGTCCGCCATGTTCCGCCTCAATGACGCGGTGCGCCGCTACCAGGCGCAACATCAACCACAGCCAGAATCGCGGCGTGTCGCCGTCTCTGTCGCCACCCTGTCGCCACGCGCTAGGCCAGAAACGACACGGGTTGTCACCACTGTCGCCGCTGTCGCCACACCACCTCTAGACCCTGCCAACCTCGCCCTGCTGATCGAGCAACTGCGTGAGGAAGGGGCACTGCTGCAACACCACGAGAACACCCTCCTGATCCGTCCGACACATTGGCAGCAGGTGGACAGGCTCAGCTCTCACTGGAAAGCCCTGCTGCTCTTTCTGCAAACAAACGAAAACGGTGATGACGATGGCTCTGGTCGGTCGGCGTGATGGTCGCAACTTTGGCTACGGCCGCCAGCTAAGTTATGCCGGCCCGCAAGCACTAGTGGATTTGTTTGCCGGTGGCCACTTCGCCACGGTCAAAGCGCATAGCGATCGCTGGCAAGCGTTCGTGCGTTGGTGTCGTTCCGAGGGAGGCCCCGGTTACAACGATGCACGTCAGATCGATCGACGGACGCTGCAAGACTACGCCGCTTACCTGCGCCAGCAGATCCAGCAAGGTGAACTCTGCATCGCTACCGCGCAGAACCGCCTGAGCAGCGTCAACCGCACCCTCGCTGCGCTGCGCGGTGATCAGGACGTGAGGATCGCCAGTCCGAGCCAGGCGTTAGGCCAGCAGCGCTCGACCGTACGCACCCGTTCACCGGATGGCCAAGACCGCCAACAGGTGCGGCGAGTGCTTGAGGTGCTTGGCGAACGGCAACATGAGCGGGTGGCGGCGATTGTCCGTTTGGTTCGAGAAACCGGTATGCGCCTGCGCGAGGCGATCCTGGCTGACCTGCCACGCTTGCAACGCGAAGCCGAGCGCCTCGGCCGCATCAACATCCAGGACGGCACCAAAGGCGGCCGCTCAGGCGCGTCAGCGCCGCGATGGGTCGTGGCGAATGAAGAGGTGAAGGCGGCGCTGCAGTTGGCTCGTCATGCGTCGCCAACCGGCAGCCGCAACTTGCTGGCCCGCGACGAAAGCTACGCTGCGTTCCTGCAACAGACCGTACTCCCCGCCCGCGACGCGCTGCATGAACAGGAGCTGAAGGGCTTTCATGAACTGCGAGCAGCCTACGCCTGCGAGCGTTACGAGCAGCTCACTGGACACGCCGCGCCGGTCAATGGTGGTCACTGCTATCGCATTGACCGCGAACTAGATCGACAGGCGCGTCAGCAGATCAGCTACGAGCTCGGACACCACCGGATCGATGTGGTGTCGGCCTACATCGGTGGCCGAGCGTGACCAAGCCCTTCGATATGGAACTGTTCCTGAGCGGTGTACTAACCGGCTCGAAGGTCACACAGCAACGGCATATACGGCAAGCCCGAATCATGCAAGCGGTGATTCAACAGCGATGGCAACGAGACAATCCCTGGACCTGGCAGCTCAAGCATTTGCGTTGGTTTTTTGCGCAACACCTCAAGGGTCGTTCCAAGGCTACCCGCTATTACTATCGGCTCACGGCCCTACTGATCTGGAGACGGATAGGAAACAGCCCGCTGAGCGGTGGGGATGGGGCCGATTGGTTTTGCTAAGTACGCAGCTAGGTTTCATCTTTGTAACCGCTGAGTGGATGAATGATAGTTAGGGAGTGGCATGCAAGGTTGCTGCATCTGTGCCACGGGACGTAAAGTCCCTCAACAGTCTCTCCGGCAGCAATGTGGAGGGCATTCACAGACTTGGGCTACGGACGACCAAACATGAGCGAATCCCCCTTTCTCAGATACAAGGACGTGCTCGTCAATGACCACAGTGCCTCCGCTAAATGTTTACGGTCGATCGTACTGTCGATGCGTGGACCTTACAGATATGCCGTGGCCGCAGATGAGCTGGGGCAGCTTAGTCCGGAACATTTTGATGCGGCGCAAGCCCTATTGAGCGTTTACAAGAAAGGGTTGGACAAAGACCCTGAGGCCGGGGATGTTCTCCGTGAGATTGAGCAGCGCTGGCCGGATTATAGGAAGGTACCTTATGGGCTGTACCCGTTCCCGGCGCCCGAGACGGTTTTCGTGCCCGATCAGGCCGACCTCATCGAGCACTTGCAACCGTTTTTTGGTATTGACCTCAATGTGGTTAACCGCGAGTGGTCTGGGTATCTGACCATGCTGGGACCGTTGGAGCCGACAGAACATAAATTCGTGGGCCAAGCGACCGAAGATACCCCGTGGCATTCCATGCTTTTGCATACTAACTGGATTGGCTTCAAGGTCGAGGAAGGGCGGTACCGCCTGATGGGAGACCCGCGCTATTTCTTCCTCCATGCGGATAACGAGCAATTGGGCGACCCGTATGAGGGCGCGCGCGAAAGTTTGCTTGCGCTGTATGCTGATCAGAAAGCTGCCTATGAGGCGGCCAAAAAACTTTATCACGACTCGGGGCGCCTGTTCTTCCCATCAGCGTTAGCGGAGAGAGTCCCCCTGTACGACGTTGAGCCGATGACGTTTGTTGAGCAGATTGGCGGTGTGGCGGACTTCTCAAAATTCCCGAGTTCCAGCCTGTCGCTTAGTTATGTGGAAAGCGAGAAGAACGGAGTCACAGCGGGATACCCGCGCAGCCCCGCTGGCCGTCTGTTTCATCACGTGGCAAGCGTGCCCGCACATCATTACCAGAGTTGGGGGGCGGATCTGATAATGATGTTTTATGAACCGGTGGAGCAGTTGGTGCTATTTACGTTTTATTGGGAGGCTAGCGAGGACGAAGGGCGTGCCGGATATTAGCCTAGCCGACTGACCTACAATCTCTTTTGGTTTTCGGCTCGGCCGCACGTTGGGCTTGGACGCGCCCTAGCAGCACGCTGGCCTGTTCGTCGCTTGGGGCCTACGGCGGATCCACTTATGTAAAAGATTGGCGTTGATCCCGTGGTATTAGGCCACGCTGGCAATAGAGGCGTCCGGCTGGGCGCATTCCTGGATGATTTTGGCTTTGAAAGTCTTGGTGTAAGAGCGTCGTTTTGGCTGCTGCTGGCGCTTAGAGCTCTCTTTACTGGCGGAAAATCCGGCCAGTAACTGACCTGGGGTGAGGTGGCCAGTCATACGTTCGTAGCGTTTACAGCCGTAGGCTGTGCGTAAGTCGTGAAAGCACCTGAAGGACCATGCCATAGGAGCCGCTACCGCCAGAGCGTACTGCTGATAGTTAGACGTCTGGGGAAAGTTGAGATGGCAACGTGCATGCAAAGGCAATTCTTCGCTTACTCGTTAAAGGTCAAGACCAGCTCCACGCCCCCGCAGCCACTCCTTCCGGTCGCGATAATCGGGTAGCACCTTGTCGACCTCATTCCAGAACGCATCAGAATGATCACGATGATGCAAGTGACACAGCTCATGAACGACTATGTAGTCAATGATGGTCAGCGGAGCCATCAGGCACTTCCAGTGAAAATGCAAATCTCCGTTTTTCAGACAGGATGCCCAGCGGTAACCGATATCTTTGACGTGAACATTGCCCGGCGTCACCCCCACCTTGCTGGCGAAGAAAGCGACCCGCTTGCTCAGCCGGGCAAGACCTTTTTCCTTATAGAAGGATTCAAAGATCTCCTGCGCAAGTTCGTGCCCCCCCGTTTCTACAACGGACCGCAAAAGGCAGAACCGTCCATCCTTGAGTTTCAGAGACTCATCCTGCTCTTGCACCAGCTGCAAGCGATAGCTGCTGCCCAGATACAGAAAAGACTCCCCACCGACCCACTCACGTGTCACGCGAGTGGCGTTGAGGTCACGCCAATCGGCAAGGTTGCGATAGATCCACATACGTTTGCTGAGTACGGTTTCATCCACTTGCTCAGGGGTCATACGCCTGGGCGGGCGCACTGTGATCAAACCATCTCGCTCAATTACGATATCTGTAGTCTGGCGGTCTGAGCCTGGCAGTAACTGATACTCGATGTCTCGAACCTGACGAAGTTGCATTTATGCGTCTCCACGGCGCAGGGCTCGGATTAGTTCATCATGACGGTTCTTGGCCAACTTCATGACCTCGATTGCCACGCGCTCACGATTCTGCTTGAGTTCCTCAATGCCCGCTTTGGTGATTTCAGCCTTGAGCAGTCCTCGAACACGTTTTTGTTTGTCCGGATTTTGCCAGAAATCAATGCTGGCAATGGTTTCCTGCAAAATCTCCACCGTAACGCCCATCAATGCTTTGAACTTGGGTTTATCCCCGCCTTCAACTGTGCCGTTTGGAAAGCCAACCTGGACGATATGCTCGTAGAAGGTCGTCACCTCCTTACTCATCCCCTCTTCGCCCTGCTGACGGCCGGCGATAGCTTGGTTTCTAAGTTCGGCCAATTTTTCCGCTAACAAATCCCACTCGTCGTGGTGCTTCTCAATGAGGGCATCAACCTTTTCCGATAGGCTCTTGAAGAAGGATGGATCCTCATCATGATGGACAGTGCAATGCTTGCGGATGGCATGCTCCATCTCACTGGCTTTGGCCTCACTGTTTTTACCAGCATGAGCATTGAGTTTCTCCAGGAAGTCCTCGGCTAATAGCTCCACCGGTTCAATCTTGGGGTTAATGCCCAGGCTAATTAAGTGCTCGTTGATTAACGCCTTCACTTTTTCACCTGCGCTGCCCAAATCGAGGCTGGAATCTTTGTAGCGCTCCTTGGTGACTTGCAGGATATAACCAAAACGCTTGGCGGGGACGCGGTAGAGCTGTGCAGACGAGTGAGGCAAAATGATGTCCAAGCTCATCAAAAATTTCTTGAGGTAAACCTCGAAATCCGCCCGTTGTTTTTCATCCTTCAGGGCCTTGACGGCGTCATGCACCACCCTTGCATCCGCATCCAATGTGAGTAAAGCCCCCGTGACGAAGGCCTTGATGTTATTCACACCCAAGGTTGTGAAATGTTGCAGTAAACGCTGATAACGCTCCTCCAACACCGGCAACTCGGAGGTAATGTTTTGCATACCGTCCTGCAGCTCTTGTAGCTCATCACTGGCCGCGTACAGCGTCAGCGCATCGGTCAGATGGTTGGCCAAACCGATGTAATCGACGATATAGCCGCGCTGCTTGCCCCTCTTGACCCGGTTAGTACGGGCAATAGCTTGAAGCAGGGTGTGCTCGCGCAGTTTCTTGTCGATGTACATCACCTGCTCGATGGGCGCATCGAAGCCCGTCAGCAGCATGTCGCAGACGATCAGAAACGCGATGCCTGTGTGCTCTTTGTCCGGATCGTCAAAATCGAAACTACGGCAAAAATTATCAACCGCGTTCATCCGCACGGCCTGTTTGCGTGCATCAGTGATGAACGCCGCCTCGTTAGTGCCGTCTGACGACACCACGACGGCTGTTTTCAAAAAACTCAGCCGTCGGATCAATTCTGTGTCAGGCAGTGTCCGGGCCTGTTCTTGTTTGATACGGTCGGACAACGCCGCTTTGATACCTGCTTGATAGCGCACACAGGCCAGCTTGGAATGACACACCACCTGTGCCTTAAAACCGTTGGGCAAGATGTTGTCGACGTAATGCTTAACTAGGTCGCGGGCAATCGCGTTGATGCGGTTCTCGGCCTCCAGGATGTCGCCGGTAGCGCCATACTTCTTTTTGATCGCCAGCAGCTCTTCTTCGCTGCGGTCGCGGAACAGGTCTTCAAAGGCCTCATCAAACGCATGTTTTTCATTCAGCGCACTATCGGCCGTTTTACCTTCGTACAAAATCTGCAGGGTGGCACCATCCTTGACCGCATCCATCAGCCGGTAAGTGTCGATGTACTCACCAAAGCGTTTGCGGGTTTTGCGCTCACCGTGGCGCTCGGTCAGCAACGGAGTGCCGGTGAAGGCCAAGCGAGTGGCATTGGGAAAAGCCTCAAACAGGTTTTCACTCAGGTCCGAGCTTTGAGTACGGTGCGCCTCGTCGATCATCAGGATGATCCGCTCTGAAGGATTCACCACACCAAAGGTCTTGCCTGCCGGTATGGCCAGGTAGGTGCCCAGCGCCTCAGCCACGGTATTACTCAAGGTCTGTTTGTGTTCCTGAAACTTGTGCACCATGACCATATTGATGTCGGAGCTGCCGGTCGCCAGATGTTGGCGTAACGCTTGACGGTTCTCGATCACATTAACCCGGCCACCAATCAACGTAGCGGTTTTTCCAAGCTGCTCTTCTAGATCTTGCCGATCATTGACCAGCACGATCTTGTAGTCCGCGAGATCGCGGCTGGCTCGCAGCATCCGCGCCAGAAACACCATCGTCAGTGATTTCCCCGAGCCTTGGGTGTGCCAAATCACACCACTGCGCGCCATGGCCGTAGTGCCGTTACGCAAGCGCTCCATTACTTTGTTCGCCGCGCGAAATTGTTGGTAGCGGCATACCACCTTCACCCGAGGGCCGCCATCTGTATCCATCACAACTGAGCTAGTGCGCAGAATCTGCAGCAGGTTGGCTCGACTCAACATCCCAGCGATCAGTTGCTGCTGCGGGTTTAATCCTTCGAGGGCCGCATCGTCCTGCGGATAGAGCGTCTTCCAGGTATAGAAATGCTCCGCCTCTGAGGTAATGGTGCCGTAGTCTGCTTGCAAACCACTGCTGCGAATCAGTAGCAGGTTGCTATGGAATAGGGCCGGTTCACCCTCCTTTAGCCCAGCGCTTTGGGATTCCGGACGTTTGCGCATATAACGCTGAAGCTGCACGAAGGCTTCCTGCATCGGATTGGCGCAGGTTTGAGAGGCTTTTTTGCACTCCACAACTCCGAGGGGGATGCCATTCACGAACAGAACAATGTCCGGAACGATGAAGTCCTTTACGCACCCGGGAGTATCAATACGGAACTGATTGATAGCATGGAACTGATTATTCTCAGGCGTTTTGAAATCGATCAGTCGCACCACAGGATCAGCTTCGCCGGTCAGTTCATTGACATCTACCTGCGCTTTAAACAGCAAGGCCTGGATCGTTTCATTCGCCTCCAGCAGGGTGCGGTTGGGATGGCGCAGCAATTGGCTGCGTAAATCTTCCAGCTGGCGATCAGTCAGCCAGAGCTGGCCTTCATCCGTGCGGTTGTTCTCCCGGACAGCGTTATTGAATACTTCGGGCAGCAACCATTGGCGAAAGTTAGTACGCAAGCTTCCGTGTGCGCTCTGCGGAATACCCGTTCCTTGGTCTATCACTTTCCAACCCTGTTCGGCCAGCTGCTGCAAAAAGGGTTGTTCGACTTCGCTGTACTCACTCATCGTGTGCTTCTTTGGCTATTGGCCTGCAACCAGTGCTGGCCTGTGGCGGTGAGGCGGTAGCGTTGCAACCGACTGTTGGGTTGCTCGGGCAATGTCATTTCTAGGCATCCGGTCGCAATGGCAGGCAGACTCAACAGCTCCTGCTCGGTCTCATCCTTAGCTTCCACCGTACTGCTATAGCGACGAATATAGTAGCGCCAGCTTTTCTGCTTGGCCGTCACTGACACCGGCGCCTTATAAGGCCGGTTTTGCCCGCCCGGCACCCATAGCACGATCAGCTTGCGGCCTTCGACCAGTTCCACACTTAGCACTGGGAAGTAGGCCGGCTGAATCAACTGAAGGCCGCCAGCAATTCCTGCTGAATTTTATTCAGCTGATTGTCGGCCAAGCCCATCGGAGAAAATAGCGACTAACCGTTGGTATCACAATCCTGCCCAATCACCACGTAACCGCCGCTCAGGTTTCAAAGTCATTGGCGAAGGCGCAAAGCGTGCGAAGAATGGCGTCCGGATTCCAGCCCACCTTGTATTCGATACGTTCTCCTTCAACCATGCGTTGGCGCAGCAGGTCATTGAGATTGATGGGCAGCTTGTCAGGCATCGGCGGTCTCCGGGGCATTGATCATGACGGGGACTTTACCAGTGAGAAGGTCTTGCATTAAGCCGAGTTTTTGGGCCTTTAGATTTTCAACACTCGCTTGCTGTCTATGGATATTCGCTTGAGCAGCTTCAAATCTTTCAATAATAGCAATCTGTTCATTGATGCTCGGCACGCCAACAATCAACCGTTTCAAGTTTCCGGTGTTGATTCGCGGCCGAGTGACACCTTGCTCATACCGTCTAATCTGTCGCCGCGCTAACTCACTATTCAAAAACAACATGAAAAATTTGTTCTGCATCACTCCACTTACGCACCGAGCGCGAAAACAATCTGCTTTATTGATTGCAGGAGGTAAATACTCTGGATATGTACACGCTCTACCAACCGGGTAACGATCCTCCCCCAACCCTGCTATCAAGACATCACCCCCAACAACTTTATTTCTGACCAAAAAAGCCGCATGCCTACCTGATACGTAAGCCTTATCTCCATCGTTATACTCATGTTTGACTACATTCTGCAGTCGAACAACACGGACGCCAGGATCGACAACGTAGTGCTCTGTTTTTAGATTCGAACCAAATGGGCCATCAGCAACCGACTCGAGAACCATAGAAGCATCTTTGAGCTTCCACTCCTTCGGAATCCATCCAATTGCCGCTCTCTGGTACATCTCCGGCGCTTCATCGTGAGAAGGGCGCAGTTGGCCGTTGGGCAGCACACCACGGGTGAACAAGTCATGCATCAAACCGGTCTGAATCTGCTGGTATTTAGCAATCAAGGCTTCGGTTTTTTCGATGACCGTATCTATACGCCCAATGACTTTCGCAATGCTTTTTTGTGTTTCTAGAGGAGGGACAATTAATCTCAAGCCTGATAAAAAACTCCGAGAAATTCGTGTCCTAGTAGTTCCGCATGAGTTTATTTCTATACTTCTCCGAAAAGAATCCGAGTTAATTGCCGCCACCAACCACAACGGGTCTGCTTTTGCATTGCGCAAAATAGCAACATCAACAACGGTCGCGCAGCGCATATTCATAGCTGGAAAAATGCAAGCGCGACCAATAGGGTCAGGCATTCGAGCTATTAAAATATCACCTTGGCTAAGAGCTGTGCAACGAAGACGAGCAAACTGAGCGTCATTCATAAAACGGTTGGATTTATCGAGGAATCGACCATCCCCAATATCCGCAAGTTGGATTAGTCGGTTTGTCCCTTCAACATCCTGATCTCGGCTTTCTACCCAGTCACCATCACAGAAGAAAGAATCACTAACTAACAACTCTGAAAGCGACAATTCACTCCAAAAAGCAGGCACAGTCTCACTCATACCCTAGCTCCACAAAAAAGGCGCGCAACGCCTTCGACGCTTCATCACGCTCCATCTCAATTTGCCCAGCCGTGACCGCATATTTGCCCCACAATCTTTCAATCGCAGCCACACAAGCCCGCAGATCGGCACGCAGATATTGGCGGTAGCTTTCGAGCAACATTTTGCCCAGCCGCTCAACAATCACCACGCGTGCCTCGTCACTGCTGATTTTCTCACGGGCTTTTTCCACCAAATCATCGCGGCTCTGCTCAGTTGCCTTGATCAAGGCCTTAAGGCTTTTAGCTTCGTCTTCCAGCGCTTTATGGCGAGCCAGCTGTTTCTCAATGCGTTCTACCTCGCTTTGGTGACTTTTCCAGTCACCGAAGCCGCCATCGCGCTTGGCTAGTTTCATCAAACCACGAGCCTCCTTCAGACTCGCCTTGAGGGTTTTCACCTCATCGGTTGGCAGCACGCCGCTGTCGTCCGAGTCCTCAAAGTCCTCTTCGCCCGCTGCGGCGAACAACGCTTGCAGCTCGGCCAGGCGGTTGTGCTGTTGTTCAAGCTCAGCCAACACTTCGGGGAACTGGCTTTGCAAAATATCCTCATTCGGAATTAATTCCGGCCCCCAACCACTGGCAGCGATAGATTTGAAATCGGCGGCCAGCAGCTTGTAATAGTTGGCGAAGGCACCGCGCACTTGATAACGGTTCAGCAAGTGCTGAGCAGCGAAAGTGCGCTCGATGCTATCCAGCAAGTTGGCACGCATATGGTAGACATTGTTGGTGCGAGCTTGCCGATTCGTAGTGTCTGGCGCCAGCGCTTCGATGATGGGCAGGTGTTGGTGCCACCAACTGTGCAGTTCGGCCATAAATTGGGCCTGCCGCTGAGTGACTCCAGGGTGTGCGTTAACGTACTCGGCAATGGCGCGTTTATCTCGCAGCTCAGTCGAGAAATCGGCAAAAGCCACACCGGTGGCCGGCAAGGCGCGGGGTACAAAACAACTGTCACGCAGACCGGCATAGTTTTGCCAGAAGTGTTCCAGCGCATCGATCTCGCTGACCGGCACACCGCCGTGCAAATGGGCCCGCACATCATGGGGCTCGGGCGGCGGAGCATTGTCCACATAGCGTCGAATATTGCAGTTGAAGTCTTCCGCACGAATGTCAGCCACCGGAATACGCTGTGCGTAGCCAGGAATATCTTGCCCGGCCCGATAAGCGTGCACGATCTTATCGATGTCTTCGGGTCGTAGGTGGTTCTGGGCCTTGCCTTCGCGGTACTCACGGTCGGCGTTGATAAACAGCACATGGTCACGGTCAGCCGCCCCGGCCTTATTCAGCACCAAAATGCAGGCAGGGATTCCAGTGCCGTAGAAAAGATTACTCGGCAGGCCAACTACTGCTTCGAGATAACCCTTTTCAATAAAGTATTTGCGTGCCTCACGCTCTTCACCACCGCGGAACAGCACGCCATGGGGCATTACCGTCGCCATCCGACCATCATTTTTGAGCACGGCCAGCATGTGCTGCACGAACATTAGGTCTGCTTTTTTGCCTTTTTCGGGCATCCACACCGGGAAGCGCCCTGGGAATTTGATGTCTTTTTTGATGTAGTTCTGGCTGAACGGAGGGTTGGCCAGCACGCGATCGAAACGCTTGAGATGGTCATGTTCTCGCTCATCTCGGTGTTGCGGTTCGCGCAAGGTGTCTTGCTGGCGAATCACCGCGTGAGAGATACCGTGCAACAGCATGTTCATTTTGCAGATAGACCAGGTGGTGCCCATCTTTTCCTGACCAAACAGCGCCAGCTCGGAGGCATCGGCACCACACTCGCGCAGGTAATCACGTGCCTGGATTAGCATGCCGCCCGATCCCACAGTGGGGTCGTACACGCTCATGTCTTCCTGGGGGTCACAGATTTCAACACAGATACGCACCACTTCGGCCGGAGTGTAAAACTCGCCAGCCTTTTTGCCTGCAGAGTCGGCAAAGTGTTTGATCAGCCATTCATAGGCGGTGCCCAGTAGGTCTGGGAATTCGAAGTCTTCGTCGCGCAGCGGAATTTTTTCAAAGTTCTGAATAAAGTTGACGAGTGTGTCGTCATCCAGCGTGTTCTGGCCGATTTTTTTGTTGAAGTTGATGTGTTTGAGCACATCCTGCAAAGCCTCAGGGTTGGCCTCTTCCAATGCTTCAAGAGCTTTATTGAGGGCCGTGCCAACGTTTTCTTTGACGTGTTTGAGAGCTGGGTGCAGATTCCAGGTGCTATCGACCCAGCCCTGATTCCATCGAGCCCGCTCCGGTACGAAGAAATATTTGCCGGAATACTGATCAGGGTCCTCAAGGTGGGCCTTGATGTCATTCTCGCTCAGACCATTGGCCTTGCCTTCTGCGGCAATCTCTTCGCGCCGCTGATCGAACAAATCGCTGGCACGCTTGAGGAACAGCATGCCGAAAATGTATTCCTTGTACTCGCTGGCATCCATGTTGCCACGTAGGTCATCACAGGCTGTCAGCAACAGATTTTCAAGCCGTGCGAGTGTTAATTTGGCGCTTGCCATAGGTATTCTGGTTCCTGTCACAACGTCGAACGGAGTGCTAATTGGGTGCAACGAAGCACCTGAAAGATGTCCGTGCAAAAAATGCCATAGGATACCCCACTACGTTCGTCGAGACTGCTCAGCTGGTCTGCCGAGATTTCACCTACTCCTGCAAGCTGCTCAGGTGACTCCCCCCAATAAATACCTCCGCCAAAGGAAGGCAAAATGCCCGTTCCCACTTACGACCAGTTCATCGAACCAGTGCTGCGTTTTTTAGCGACCAAGCCAGAAGGCGCGCCTACGCGGGATGCCCAGGAAGCTGCGGCGAAAACGCTGCACCTGACCGAAGAGCAACGGCAGGAACTGATCGCCAGCGGTCAGGCGACCTACAAAAACCGCGCAGGTTGGGCGCATGACCGACTCAAACGTGCAGGCCTGTCTAGCAGCGCGAAGCGCGGTTATTGGAAGCTGACTGACGCTGGAATCAGCTACGCAAAAGAGAACGCTGCGCCACTCCCTCACAATGAAGTGGAGCATTTGGCTATTGGCTATATGGATGTGAAGCTGAAAGTCGCAACCGATGCCGCCCCACTGGATGATCAGGCTCAAATTGAGCCTGACGTCACTTCAGCCACCGCTAGCCCCGATGACCGTCTTGAGCAGGCGTTGCAAGAATTACGCGAAGCTACCGCCGCCGATTTGCTTGATAACCTGTTGCAGGTGACCCCCAATCGCTTTGAAGTGATTGTGCTGGATGTACTGCACCGCCTGGGTTACGGCGCCAGTCGCAATGATCTACAGCGTGTCGGAGGCTCAGGCGACGCTGGTATCGACGGCATTATCTCTCTCGATAAACTGGGGCTTGAGAAGGTCTACGTTCAGGCCAAGCGCTGGCAAAACACGGTCGGCCGTCCTGAGCTGCAAGCGTTCTATGGAGCCCTCGCAGGACAGAAAGCGAAGCGCGGCGTATTCATCACCACTTCCGGCTTCACCGCCCACGCTATTGATTTTGCCAAGTCTGTTGACGGAATCGTTCTGGTGGACGGTAATCGCCTGGTGAATCTGATGATGGATCATGAGGTCGGGGTTACCTCACGACTGCTGAGGCTTCCGGCATTGGACCGTGATTATTTCGACGATGAGTGAGCGAAGAGTCTGTGTCGAGTGCAATTTGGTCAGCAGGCCGCTGACCAAATCGGCCGCCACCACATCGCTGAACCAGCCAAGCTGACTGCATTTGGGTAATGAGAGAATCAAAGTACCTAGTGCCTGCCTAGGATCTGAGCTTCCCAACTGCCATAAGAGAACATACGACATACTTTCAAATGGCAGGTCCTACTTGATAGTTTTTTTCGCCGTCTACTCAATGCAAAAACAGGGACCAACGAAGAGCAAAAACCGCCAAAAAAGCTGGTCTTTTGCCGGAGAAAAATCAGGAAAGTTCATATGAATCACTGCGATCGCGGATCAATGGAGCAACACGTTGGTACCTTGCAGCCTTGATGACTTATCGAAGCTCTACTACTCAGGGGCTCCGCCTGGAGAAACCCACGTTGCCCCCTTTCGTGCAGAGCAGTGCATCACGGACAACTGAACAGCTTGGTACCTAAGTGCGAAGCCGTACATGATGAGAAGCAAGAGTGAGCATCGACCTCTTGCTCCCGTGCGGTTGTAATCGCTCACTTTACCGTCACTTAGTATCAAGATATTGTTAGTCATGGCATTTTGACACTCCCGCCTGCTGAGGCACTGCTTTAGCAGGCAGAGGCATTACGAACGCGCCCTACTACGACATGGACGAACGTTGTGAAAATTCTCGAGTATTTGGATTCAGCGAAAGCAAAACTAAGAGACTGCCAACTCGGCGCGGTGCGAAGTTTCGTGAAGTATGCCGAGGAAAATGAAGCGGACAAGGCCTTCTTAATAAATCTGCCCACCGGCGCGGGAAAAACGGGTGTCATTTCGCTTATATCCCATCTCTCGAGTGCAGCTAAAGTCCTTGTTATATGTCACCGCAAAGCAGTGAAAGATCAACTTTTCCGAGAGATTTCTAAAAAATTCTTTCGCATCACAATCAATGATTCGAATTTCAAACTTAAGAAAACTTTCAGGGATTCTGATTTCGGGCAAGGTGATGGTGTTTATATAACCAGCTTTCAGAAACTAACATTTATCGGAGATGAGGCTCTTGGGAAAATTCAGCAAGACTTCGATTTAATTATCGTTGATGAAGGCCATTCAGAGCCGTCACCCGTTTGGCGAGAAATAATCCGACAATCTTCCGCTATGAAGGTGGTGATTACCGCGACGCCTTATAGGAATGACCTGTTTGAATTAAACGTGAGTACAGACCACTTCTATGTGTTTACGTTCAAAGACGCTGTAGCCGATGGAGTAATTTCGGAGCCTTTATATGAGCAGATTGCCGATGAAGCGAAAATGCTCGCGAAGATTACGGACTATTTGGAAGTCGACGACAGTCTAAAATGCATCGTTAAGTGCAGGAGTCTTGAGGAAATCGAGAGATATCACGACCTAATAGCTCCATTTTTTTGCACCGCAAGTGTCCATGAGCGTTTGGAAAATGAGGACGAGAAAAATAAGTTTAAGCGGGTTGGACGAGCGCTTAAAGTTGAGGGCCTCAGGGTAATCATCCACCAGCACAAGCTTGACGAAGGCATAGACATTCCCGAAGCCAAATTATTGGTCTTGACCTACGAGTTGGGTAGTGGGCGAGAGCTGGTACAGGCCGTCGGCCGGATCGTCCGGCGTTACGGGGAAGCGCGGCCCTTGGTATTGGATCTTAGCCGGGGGGCGAATGAGGGGATGTGGGATGGCTACCAAAAATTTGACGATTATCTCGCCAGTGGAGGAGCGTCAGAATTCGTAAAGTCTCTCAGTACGAGTTACCTAATCGAGTCCTTCCTCGATAGCTTCCCTAAGTACAGCTATTTCGATGGCAAATTCAAGGAGCGAGTGGATCTCAATGAGCTAGTTCCTGAGGACGACATCAAAATCCCTCACGCTTCGGTGTGCTTCGTGCAGAAGGAGGAAGAATTTTCCCTGTCCCTACTTATGGATCGCCTCTACTGGGAGCTTCATGGATCCGGGGCTTTGGTCAAGAGCTATGAGGAGGTCCTCGACCTAAAAGTCATGGTCTACGTGTCGTTTAATAGCTCAAAATTCTTTTCTAACAAGCTGTTTTTTGAGCCAAAACTTCATGTAATTGTCGTAAAGGAGATGGGGGCAGGTGTAGCAATATTCGATAGCGGCGGCGGGCGATACTACAACCAAGAGCAATATCGGCTTCGTAATGCCATCCATATCGACAAGCTTACTGCGTTAGCGGCCAGGACTGCGATTCATCAGGTCAAGGAGACTCACGCCCGAGCTATTGGCCAAGCTGTACGACGTCCGGAGTCTGTGGCTTTAAAGGGACAAAACCTAGATGGAAGTCGTAGTAATCAGAGCAATTCCAGATACGCCTTAACGATGGTGAAAGTCGACAATATTGGCCTGGACGGCAAGAAAGACAGCAGTTACTACATTGGCGCCAGATCAGGCCGAGTGGTCGATCAGAAGGAATCCAATTTCACGCTGTATGATCTTTCTCAATGGATCGACGTGGTCAGCGAATGCATCGAGGCAGGAGGCAATGCTGGACGGCTTATCAAGTCCTACGCGCAACCGATAGCCGAAAGGCCGGATACAAAGATTCTTTCCGTATTGCTGGATTTCAATGAACTCGATGGACCTACGCAGATTGGCCGGGGCGAGATCCATGCAGAGTTTCTTTACGTAGACTTCAATGATGGAATCAGCTTCCATGCGCATGGTGAGTTGGTGGAACTAGCTTTCACGTACTCGGACGACGCTTCATGTTTCGAAGTCCAGCTCGCTGGTGTTTCTGAAGGAAGGGCTGATCATGAATGGGTAGTGGAATATCTAAATTTTGGCCATCGATTAAAAGTTCTGTATGAGGATGGGGTCACGTATCTAGGAGGAAGTTTTTACCGATTGGCACTTCCTTATGAGCGGGGAATCGAGGCAGAACAAAGTTTCGCGGGGGCGTCGCTGTTCCCACTTCCAGAGATGCGGAGCCAAAATCTTAAGGAGAAAGGTCACGTCCGGGATCACAAATATTTTCGAACCACCAAAGACAGCTTTGATACGGACTCGATTTTCCATCTCATCGACAGGCTAAAGGGATATGGGAATTCAGGCACGCCACACGGCGAGCTGGGGCCGTTCGCCAAGTTCATACCTGGTTGTGATCTCGTGCTTTGCTGCGATATGGGCGTTGAGCCGGGCGATTTCATTTTGTCATCCCCTGAGAGGCTATGTTTCGTTCATGTCAAGTGTGGCGACACCCTCAATCCAAAATCATCAGCAGGTGCTCTCGCCGAGGTCGGCAGTCAAGCGATCAAAAATATTCATATGCTTGTTTCTAATAACAAAAATATAAAACCGGGAAATTACAAAACGTGGAATGGATGCTGGCCCTCCAATGATGCAACTTATCCGCTCAGGACGCGCTATAGATTATTCGATGGTCAGATTAATCATCCGGTAGCACCTGACGGCTCTCTTTCTGAGCGAGTTTGGGATCTTATCTGCGAACGAAGAAAATCAATGAGATGTAAAAAAGAGATCTGGATCGTTGGCGGAAATTCATTTTCCAGTGACCATTTCATCAAAAGCATGGGAAATCCACTCAAGTCTTCGCCCGAGAGTATTCAAGCCTTTCAGCTTATCGAGGATTGGCTAAGCACTGCGGATGAATTAGATGTGGATTTGAGGATTTTTACCTCGCCCTGAGGAGGCTACATGACTAGCCTTTCAGCCGAATGAATGCCTTTGGCCGCTCTCTGCCGATGTTGAATGGCAGCAATGGGTTGACTGCGGCCCTTTGTGACTGGCTGCAATCGGCAGCTATAGGCAGTTCACTGCCAATCATGGTTACGAAGCGTTCTGGTAAGATCGAATGCAAGCGGGTGGTCAAGTGGAGTGCAGTATTCCAATTGGTATTCCAATCAAAAATAAAAAAGATATAAATGTTATAAATCAATATCTTACCGATCGGATTCAAATTACCCCGGCCCACCAAATACGAAGCAAAACAAAACCCGCCAAGTGCGGGTTTTGTTGCATCTGGGGTTTGGTCATTTCTGTAGGCAGCATCACCCTCCCCGGCAAAAGCAGGCCTGACAGGAGAGTTGGTGTCAGGCTTTGGAAGCATCATTTCAAGCACACGCTCAAATCGAGTGAGCTGTCATCAACGTATTAGTCGGCGATTCAACGCAACCGGACCTATGCTGCGGGTTTACCTGCAACCGCTTGAGCAACCAACGAACTCTGGAAGATCAACATGAACGTATGGATCGCAGCCGTCCTGGCCGCCATGGTTTCTGTGCCAGTACACGCCGCCACCGAGATCGCTCCTCATGTCGAGCAGGTCACCTTCAAAAAGGGCTTCGACACCGTCAGATCCGCCCGTTCCATCAAAGGCCCGCTCACCGCGCAGTACCGCCTAAACGCGAAGGCCGGCCAAATGATGACCGTGGACTTCAAGTCTTCCAACACCTCTGCCTACTTCAACATCACCGCGAAAGGTGCGGACTATGCGTTGTTTAACGGATCGATCATGGGCAATCACTTTCTGGGACCATTGCCCGCCGATGGCGAATATACGGTTCAGGTATACCTGATGCGCAACGCTGCTCGGCGCAATGAAGTGGCCAACTACAGCCTTTCATTAAGCCTGAGCTCGGGTAATGCGACGGACAGCAACCAGCCGTTCGACCAGACACTTGAATTGCAGGGCATTGGCTTTCACGTGACGAGCGTGTCGGCCGATGGAAATCGTGCTCTGCGCATTGCACCCCGAGGTCTGGAAATCGATAACTCAGAGATCGTACGCCCCCTCACCGGCACCATCGTCCGAGCAGAGGTCGCCGACCTTGATCGCAATGGCTCTCCAGAGATTTACGTATTCATCAGGTCACCGGGGCGCGGGATGCCGGGCGAGCTCATTGCTTACGCTGCCAATCGCAAGAAGTCACTTAGCGAGATTTATCTACCACCTGTGAACGAGAACCCAAAAATAGCGGTGGGCTACCACGGCGAGGATGAGTTTGCCGTGGTGGAAAATGCGTTGGTGCAGCGGTTCCCGGTTTATGACAGCACGGATGCCGACGCGGGCAGGACAGGGAAAATTCGGCAGGTTCAGTACACGTTGATGCCTGGTGAGGCCGGGTGGGTTTTGAGGGCTTTGGGGACGACTGAGTATTGAAGGATGCTCGTTGGTGAGTTGCTCCCGTTCGCCCCCACGGTCAAAGCCAAAACACTTCGGATGAAGACCCGAAGCCCTTCTACACTCACCTCTCACACGTCTAAAACACTCACCATACGAGCCCACATGACCTCCCTCAAAGACCGTTTGAAGCAAGGCAAGGATGCTCGCAAGAACTGCACCCGCAGTTCGCAGGCGGCCATAGGGAAAATAAATCGCGATCCGCTGCCGCTGATCAAAACGTCCAGTGAAGGCCGGATCACGTCGCTGGTCGAGTTGCGCTACGGCCGCATGCTGGTCTCGCCGTTCACCTTCTATCGCGGCAACGCGCTGCTGCAAGCCCATGACTTGGCCGGAACATCCAGCATGGGTCTGGTATCGCCCATCTGCGGCGACAGTCACCTGATGAACTTCGGCGGTTTTGCAACGCCGGAACGCAATCTGCTGTTCAGTGTCAACGATTTCGACGAAGCCCATCCCGGCCCTTGGGAGTGGGACTTGAAACGGCTGGTGGCAAGTTTCGTGGTGGCGGCGCGCGACCTGCGCCATGGCGACACGGTCGAAGAAACGGTCTGCCGCCAGGTGGTCGGCGCCTACCAGCAGACCATGCTCGAATGCGCCGAACAAAGCGCCATGGAAACCTGGTACGAGTCCATCAGTTACCGCGATCTGCGGCAGCAGGCGAGCAAAGCGACACTTGAGCATGTAGAGCGCGCCATCGAAAAAGCCGAACGGCGTACCCATGCTGAACTGCTACCGAAAATCAGTGAACGTGACGCACATGGCCGACTGATCATTCGCGATGACCTGCCGGAAATTTTCCATTTACACGAAAACACCACGCTGCTGGATGCCGACGACGACTGGCTGCGCCTGTCGAACTGGCGTGCGCTTTACGACGCGTTCATGCGCGACTATCCCGGCACACTGCAAGCCGACCGTCGTGAGCTGTTGGCGCGTTTTCACGTTCAGGACATGGCGTTCAAAGTGGTCGGTGTGGGCAGCGTCGGGACTCGATGCCTGGTGGCCCTGCTGACCGATGATCAGGAGTTCCCGCTGTTCCTGCAATTCAAGGAAGCACGGCGCTCAGTGCTTGCCGATTATGTGAAGACTAAATTGCGGGTGCGGCATAACGGTCAGCGCGTGGTCGATGGCCAACGGTTGATGCAATCGGCCAGTGACCTGTTCCTCGGCTGGACCACCGGCCCCAGCGGGCGACACTTCTATGTGCGCCAATTGCGCGACATGAAAGTCTCGGCTGAACTCGAGACGTTCGACGCTGAAACCTTTGCCGCCTACGGACGCGTTTGTGGCCGCGCGTTGGCTCGCGCCCACGCCAAATCGTCGGGAAACGCCGCACACATCAGCGGCTACATCGGCAAGAGCGATGCGTTGGCCGACGCGCTGTTCAAGTATGCACAAAGCTACACCGAGCAGAATGAGCGTGACTTCGAACGATTCCAGCAGGCCTGCCGCAAGGGCCGTTTGCGGACACGCTCGGAAGCGGACTTTGCGGCGGATCATTTGCCTTAGGCGTGTCTCAGGGCGTGAAACGGCGGGCACTCATCGACATGAATTTTTCTTCACCCCACGACCTCTCACCAACGGGTACATTGCGCTCGCTCATTCAAGAAACTACGGTTTGCCCGCCCTCCCGCGGGCTTTTTTTTGCCTGCTGTTTTATTTCCTGCGGGAGCTTCAAACGATACAAATACGTGTCCTGGACGCCATGGCATTCCGAATGCCGCGCTTGCCGGGCCATTCTGATCAGCTCAAACCCAGAGGCTTTAGCCATCTGCTGACTCGCCCCATTGGCCGAGGATGTCGTCAGGTAAAACGTACAACCGGGCAGACTTTTGACTAATAGCTCAAGCGCCCGTCGCATGTAACCTTTCCCCGAGTACTCGGTGTTGGCCCAGTAACCCACAACATATCGATTGCGTCGGCGGGGTTTCAACCCAATACAGCCAATGACCGCCTGCCCGTCATCGGCCACGATAAACAGGCGCCGCTCGCCTGTTTCGCTGTTGAAATCATCAGCCGCCCGCAGCAAAAACGCGCGTGCTTCGTCCTCGGACGTGTGGGACCTGGCCCACGGCAGAAACTCGAAGTGGGCGACATAACTGGCATTCAGGGCCTCCTGAAGCGGTTTACACAGGCTGGGGTCGGGCGCCCTCAAGCTCATTGAGTGCAATTGCAGGGGTAACGAAAGCTCCATGCATCATCCTTAAAGTAAAAGCGGATTCCATTTTCGCCAAAACAGGCGATGTTTCCTTGTTTGTGCAGCTAACCGGAGGGCCTTTATAGAGCCATGCACTAGAAAGAGTCAGGTTTTCGGGCCCTGCCGCAATCCTCTGACGCAAATCACTCCCAGCACTGCCATAGGGTGTACCATCAAACACTGTCCATCAGATATCAGTTAGCTATGTCCACGCTAAGCGAAGAGAGCCGCCAGATCGTAGCTTCTCTGGTGCACCGCGTTGGCCCCAACGCTGACATTGCAACAGTCGCGCAAGCGATCGCATCAATATTGCAGGATATGGACGCAGCCCTCACGCCCATCATCGGCCAGCCAGGGGTTGTCGCGCTTTATCGCCGCAGCCTTCATCTGTGCGCCTCCAGGCATCCGCGCCTGGCCGGCACCTATGAGAGTGTGCAGGCCTCCCTGGATCTGACTTCCCTCAAGTCCGTACTCGTTGAGCAAAGCGAAACCGATGCGCTGTTTTTCGGTGAACTGTTGCTGACCACGTTTTACGAGCTGCTGACCACGCTGATCGGGCCCTCGCTCACCGCACGTTTGCTTCGTGGCGTGTGGGAACCTTCTTTGAGCGACACCCCTTCGCAGGAAAATTCGCCATGAGCACCAAAGTGACTATCAACCGCCTGGCCACCGGCGTGCCAGGACTGGACGAGGTGCTGGGCGGAGGATTGCCGGAGTTTTCGTTCAACCTGATCGCAGGTCCCCCTGGCTGTGGCAAAACCACCCTGGCGCATCAGATGATGTTCGCCCTGGCGACGCCCGAGCGCCCGGCGCTGTTTTTTACCGTCCTCGGCGAGCCGCCGCTGAAGATGTTGCGTTATCAGCAGCAATTCGACTTTTTCGACAGCGAAGCGATCAACCAGTCGATCCGCTACGTCAACCTGGCTGACGACACCCTGGCCGGGAATCTGGATGAAGTGCTACGGCGAATCGTCAGCGAGGTGGAGGCTCACTCCCCGTCACTGGTGTTCGTCGACTCGTTCCGTTCGGTGGTGCTGGCGAGCCAGACCCAGGACAACCCCAACAACAACCTGCCGCAGTTCGTTCAGCAATTGGGCATGTTGATGACCACCTGGCAGGCGACGACCTTCCTGATTGGCGAATACTTCACCGAAACCGACACCAACCCGATTTTCACCGTGGCCGATGGCCTGATCTGGCTGCGCCAGAGCGTTCAGCGCAACTCCATGGTGCGCAAGATGGAAATCATGAAGATGCGCGGCCAGCCGACGCTGCCAGGGCTGCATACTTTCCGTATCGCGACGTCGGGGATCAAGGTCTTTGCACCCGCTGTGCACAACTCGGTTGAAGCACCGCTGGAGTTCCCGATCAAACGCCTGAAAATGGGTGTGCCGCAGCTCGACGAGATGCTCGGCGGCGGCCTGCCTCGTGGTTACTCCTTGCTGGTGGCCGGGCCATCGGGCTCGGGCAAAAGCATTCTGGCGTCCACCTTCCTGGCCGAAGGCGCGAGAAATGGTGAAACCGGCGTGATCGCGGTGTTTGAACAACGGCCTAATCACTCCCAGAACGCCACCCTTGCGGGCCTGATCCAGAGCGGACAGGTCGGGCTGGTGGACAGCCGCGCCCCGGACCTGTCCATCGACGAAATCGTGCAGTTGCTGCTCAGCGAGATCAGCCGACTGAAAGCCACCCGCGTGGTGATCGATTCGTTGTCGGGCTTCGAACTGGCGCTGGCGCCGACCTTCCGCGAAGACTTCCGCGAGTCGCTGTCGCGCATGGTCACTGCTTTGACGAGCGTCGGGGTCAGCGTGTTGATGACCTCAGAGCTGGAAGACCGCTACACCGACCTACGTTTCAGCCCTTACGGCACGGCATTTCTCACTGACGCCATCATCGTTCAGCGCTACATTGAAGTGCAGAGCCGTTTACTGCGCATCATGGCCGTGGTCAAGGTGCGGGCCAGCGCCCATTCCGATGAGTTGCGCCAGTACCACATCGACGAGAACGGCCTGCAAATCGGCGAGATGTTGCCAGAGCAGGAAGGCTTACTCGGTGGCCGGCCTACCCGGCAGCGTTTGAGCAAAGACGACGGATGAGCAAAAATCATGAGTGAGGCCAATGGCAAGAACGAGCAAGCGATGGCCACCGCCGCTCGCGAACTGTTCCTGCTCGGCCAGAAAACTGTTGAGGCACGGGCAGTGCTGGCGGCGCTGCGAAAAGAGCTGAGCGACGCCAACACCCGGCTGGTCGATAGCCAGCAGGTCGAGCAACTGATCGAGGCCAATCAGCAGTTGGTGCTGGCGATTTTGCTGGCGCAGTCCGATGCAGAAACACCAAAACGCACGCAGGAAGAACAACGACTGTTCCTGGAGATGCGTGAAGCCAACGCGCAATTGGTGATCGCGGCCCTCAGCGCGCAAGACCTGCAAGCCACGGCCGAACACACCCTGGAACAACAACGCAACATCCTCACCCTGGTGGCCCACGAACTGCGCAACCCGCTGACGCCCATCAGCATGATCGCCGGGCGGCTGGTGCGTGTACCCAGTGAGGAACTGCCGCGGATGCAGGCGCTGATCGAAGGCCAGGTGCAGCACATGTCGCGGCTGGTGGACGATCTGCTCGACGTCTCCCGCGCCAGCACCGGCAAGTTGCGCCTCGATTGCCAAATCGTGGATATGGTGCAGATCATCCATCAGGCCATCGATGTGTGCAGCCCGGTGATGGCTGCTCACCATTTGCACTTCACCGCTGAACTGCCCGAGTGCGCGTTGGCGGTGAATGGTGACCCGGTGCGCCTCACGCAGATTCTCGGCAACCTGCTGGGCAACGCGGCCAAATACACACCGGCGCACGGCAATGTCACGCTGTCGGTGACCGCTGAAGCCGACGTGCTGGAGATGAGCATTTGCGATAACGGCATCGGTATTTCCGCCAAGGCGCTGCCGTTTATCTTTGAGCCCTTTGTGCAGGATGTTCACGCCGCCGGCTTCAACGGTGCGGGTCTTGGCATTGGCCTGACGGTGGTTCGCGAACTGGTGGAAGCCCATGGCGGCACAGTGATCGGCATGAGCGATGGCGACGGCAAAGGCAGCACCTTTATCGTGACATTGCCGCTGGCGGTTTGAGTTTTTCCGCTGGCCACGCAATGCTTGCGCGACGATCCCCGCGAACCGGAGCGCCCTATGCCGCTGCTGTCCCTGTCCTGTAAACGCTTGACGCTGGCAGTGCTAGACCCTGAGCAGGCGGCGCTGGAAAGCGACTTCTACCGGCGCAACCAGAGGCATCTCGCCCGGTGGTCGCCGATTCGCCCCGCCGATTACCACAGCCCTGAAAACATCCGCCCACGCCTTGAGGTGCAAGCCAGCGCTTTCCAGGCCGGTCTGGCGGTGCATTTCGCGTTGCTGGATCCGGACAACGGCCAGATGATCGGCGCCTGCAACTTCAGCGGCATCACTCGCGGGGCGTTTCAGGCCTGCTATCTCGGTTACCACATCGACGAATCTCATCAGGGCCAGGGCTTGATGCAGGAAGCACTGGAAGCGGGAATCGGCTACATGTTCGATGAGCAGAAGCTGCACCGGATCATGGCCAATTACATCCCTGGCAATGAACGCAGTGCGCGGCTGCTGGAGCGTCTGGGATTTGAACGTGAGGGCTACGCCAAGGCCTACCTGAGTATCGCCGGGCGCTGGCAGGATCATGTGTTGACGGCGTTGATCAATGATCGCTTTGAAGCACCGGAACAGCGCTGGTCCAGACGCCTCTCGTAATACTTCGTCTGCTCGGGCTTCCCATTCCCTTGTTCGAACTTCATGAGTTTCTGAGCGGCTCAGCGATGGGTCGCGCAGCCTGTTGGAACACCGGTTGCTCCAGCCGCGCTCGCCCATAGAACGCCAACGCTGTCAGCAAACACGCCAGCCATACGAAGATTCCGGCCCAGAAGGTGTGGGACATGTAGTGCCAGCCTTGCAGAACCCGCGTCGTGCCGTAGACGAAACCGAGCAACAGCGAGCCATACATCACCGCTTTGGAATAGCGCCAGCGGTAGCGGCGCGCCACGAAGTACAGCGCCAGCATAGTGAAACCGCCCGAAGCATGTCCGCCCGGCCAGCAGCGACCATCGCCCGCGACTTTCAGCAGATCAAAATTCTCATACCACTCCTTGTGCTCGATTTTCCCGCCGTACTGGGTCGTTTCGATCGGGCAGTACACGCTGGTGTGCCCCTTGAGGTAGTGGATCACACCGGTGCTGACAGAGAACGCGAACACCACATAGAGAAAGTCCCGACGGTGCTTGCTGGCGAACCGAAGCACCGGCGCGACTTTGATTTTTTCCAGAAACTCGATGAGTTTCGAATGCTTTTCGGCCTTCAGACGCGGCCAGAGAAACGACAGCAAGGCGCCGACGATCGCTAACTCTCCGGTCCAGTTCGGGATGATCCGCGCCCATTTATGGGTGATCTTTTCGAACAGATGGACATGATCCAGCGGAAACGTCTGCATGACCGGGTCATAAAAAAGATCATTGAAAGCGATGTCGATTTTGGTCAGGTCGAACAGCAGGAAAACCACGACCGCACAGGCCAGCGGAATGCCGAAGTTCACCCAGTAAAAGCGGTAGCGGGAAGAAGTCAGCATTGTGTGTCCCGATCCAGAAAGTGAATTCATTCGGTGGTCACCGAGCGCCAGTCCGAGGCTTCGATGAAACCGAGCATCCGTGGTGCCTGAGGCGTTTCGGCCGAGATAAACAAAGACGCGCCGTAACCGAGGGTAGAGGCCGGCAACTTGAGGTCTTTCTCCAGTTGCGACATGCATTCGCTGTGGGTCACCAGAATCAGGTTTCGCCCGGCCACCTTGTGCGCCAGAGCGTCACGCAGCATGGTGCCCTTGCAATTGATCAACCAGTCCTCACCGACCCCGACCTTGTTGAACATGTAGCCAGCGGTCTGCGCTGTGCGGATGACGGGGCTGTTGTAGATGTCGGCCTTGTTCAGCCCCAGTTGTTCGAACTGCGCACCAACACCCACCGCGACGCTGCGAGAGCGATCGGTAATGCCATCGTTACCGTTCAGGCAGGCGGCGCTGGAGTGATCGCAGCGTTCGACGTGACGCACCAGCACGATCACGTCGCCCTTGGCCCAACCGGCCGCCAACGCCCGGGCGCCGGCCACATTACCGTGGGCCAGGTCCGGTACAGCGGCCGGATGCAACAGCCACACTGTCAGCGGAATCACCAACAGCGCCGAGGCGAGCACGACAGCCGCATTGCGATAGCGGGCAAAACGGCTCAGATCAATCGAGCGTTTTATCCCGAACAGACTCAGTCTCAATTCCACATCAAACCGCCTCGCCGGCACGCATCACTGTCATTCGATGCCGCGAGGTTAGAGAGGCAGGCGTCGGCAGCCGGTGAAACTCATGTGAAAAAAAGCTTAAGACCACACGAAGGTCTTGTTACATATCTGTCCTACAAAAACCATTCAGCTCTCGCAATTACTGCCGATATACACCTGCAACACACCTTGCTGGCGACCAAAAACAACAATCTTCCAGCCAACCGACGATCAAGAAGCACAACGTTCCTGGAGGACTTTTGATGAATAGCTGGTTCGGCAATATCAGCGTGAACATGAAGCTGGGCCTGGGGTTCGGCCTGGTCCTGGCACTGACCTGCGTCCTCGCCCTGACCGGCTGGACGAGCCTGGGCGGATTGATTGACCGCAGCAACTGGATGAGCGACATCACCCAGCTCAATGCCGGCCTGACCAAGCTGCGTGTGGTTCGCCTGCAATACATGCTGACCAACGGCGACGAAACCGCCGCACAGAACGTCCAGACCACGCTCGAGGCGTTCTCCGCTCAGCAACAAGCGCTGCTGGTGAAATTCAAGAGCCCGGAAAACCTCAAGCTGCTCAAAGAGCAAGGCGCCGTCATCGACGCCTACAAGACGTCCCTGAACAAAATGCGCAGCGCGTACCGCACCGGTAACAGCGCGCGCGACACCATGGGCGCCAATGCCGACGCCGCCAACACGCTGATCAACGCCATCAACACCCGCGTGCAGCAAATGCCTCTGAGCGACCAACGCTTCGAACAATTCCAGGCCATCACGGCGGCCAAGGAAGCCTTCTTGCTCGCCCGCTACGAAGTGCGCGGCTACACCGCGACCACCAGCGCCGAGACCGAGCAAAAAGCCGTCGGCCAACTGGACGTGGCGATCGCCAGCCTGAAACCCCTCAATGTGCATTTCGCCGACACTCAGCAAGACGCCCTGCGTCAGCTGGAAACCGCACTGACCAACTACCGCAGCGCCTTGCAGGCGTATAAAGCGGCGAACAGCGATGCGGTGCAGGCGCGCAAGGAAATGACCGACCAGGGCGCCGCCATCGTGACCCTGAGCGATCAGCTGTATCAGATCCAGCTCGACCGCCGTGACATCGAAAGCGCCCAGGCTCGCACGCTGCAGCTGATCAGCACCTTGCTGGCGTTGCTGGTGGGCATCATTGCTGCCGTGATGATCACCCGTCAGATTACCGGCCCGCTGCGCGACACCTTGGCCGTGGTTGAACGCATCGCCAGCGGCGACCTGTCCCAGGACGTCAAAGTGACTCGTCGTGACGAACTCGGTGTGTTGCAACAAGGCATCGCTCGCATGGGCGTGACCCTGCGCGACTTGATCAGCGGCATCCGCGACGGCGTCACCCAGATCGCCAGCGCTGCTGAAGAACTGTCCGCCGTGACCGAGCAAACCAGCGCTGGCGTGAACAGCCAGAAGATCGAAACCGATCAAGTGGCCACCGCCATGCACGAGATGACTGCCACCGTGCAGGAAGTCGCGCGCAACGCCGAAGAAGCCTCCCAGGCGGCGGCCGCTGCTGATGGCGAAGCCCGCGAAGGTGACAAGGTGGTCAACGAAGCCATCGCCCAGATCGAACGTCTGGCCACCGAAGTAGCGCGCTCCACCGAAGCCATGAGCGTGCTGCAACAGGAAAGCGACAAGATCGGCAGCGTCATGGACGTGATCAAGGCCGTGGCCGAACAGACCAACCTGCTGGCGCTCAACGCCGCCATCGAAGCCGCCCGTGCCGGTGAAGCCGGTCGTGGTTTTGCCGTGGTTGCCGACGAAGTCCGTGGCCTGGCTCAGCGCACGCAGAAATCCACCGAAGAAATCGAAGGCCTGGTGGCCGGTCTGCAGAACGGCACACAACAAGTGTCCGCGGTAATGAACAACAGCCGCGCCCTGACCGACAGCAGCGTCGCGCTGACTCGCAAGGCTGGCGTGTCACTGGAAAACATCACCCGCACGGTGTCCAACATCCAGTCGATGAACCAGCAGATCGCCGCCGCTGCCGAGCAGCAAAGCGCCGTGGCCGAAGAGATCAGCCGCAGCATCATCAACGTGCGCGACGTGTCCGAACAGACCGCCGCCGCCAGCGATGAAACCGCTGCGTCCAGTGTTGAACTGGCGCGGTTGGGTAATCAGTTGCAGATGATGGTGAGTCACTTCCGGGTGTAATCCCTCACGCAACCGGACCCCGGCAACCTGATGCTGCCGGGGGCATCCGGCCAACCCACGCAAATATGGCGCTGGCCTCGGGCAAGACCACAGCATTAAAACGGCCTACGATTCGTCGAGATTTTTCCCCGACTAAGCAGCGAGTTTTCCATTCACTCATAAAACGAACGGCTGACGGTGCTTGCCGTCATGACGCAGTAATGTCGAGCTCCGCCTACCAGGAGTCTCATCGTCATGGACAACTACCCGCTACTCCAGACATTGATCAAGGAAAACACCAAAAGCAACGATGCGGATGTGCAAAAACTTTTCAAGGACAAGCTGCAGATCACATCGGTTTTCGATATCACCCGGCTGACCGAGGCTGACTTCAAGGCAAAGGTCGAAACAGCCATGGCCATTGATGAAAAGCTAAAAGCAACGCCATCAATTATCGACGTCAAAAAACTTTACGATAATGCCAAGTGTTTTTCTGCGCAGGTCGCTCACCTATACAGAGAGCAACAGCTGTCTTCCGGCGAAGCGCAGCACCACTGGCATCCTCCAGGAATTCGTGCTGTCGAAAAGCAAGGCCCCAGCTACACCAACTTATTCAAGGAAAACTGGGACGACTCCTGCAAAGTCGATTCGATCGCTGCCATTGATTCTCCAGTTGCCTACCTCAGGGCGCTGTACCTGTTTGCCTCGCAACTGGAAACCAGCGGTTCGCCTGCAACGGATAAAGACAAACGACTGCTATTGGAAAACAGACGCCCTGATCTCGCGGATTTATGGATAGATCAAAGCAGCACGTTCGACCCGCAACCCATGCTCAAGATTATTAACGAGCTGTTGGATAGAAGTATTCAGAAGGCACTGGAGACCACCTCCGAGAAGGGCATATCGACATTCAGCGTATTGGCAAAAAGACGCTATCCCTTTGCGTTGCCCTATAACGTTTCCCACCATCAGTGCCTGCTGGGCCTCAGTGGTCATAAACCATCCCTGGGGGCCTTGAACTACCTCATCAGCACTCGACTGCCCATGAGTGAGCACTTCGACAATCAATATGGTCAAGTGCTCTCATCTTCTCCCGCCGAAGCCCAAGAGTTGTTGTCGGGCCTAAGCCCTCAACAACAAACGCTACTGACCGAACCTGCGCTGGACGAGCAGCCGCAGACCGGAACAACGCTCACCGCAGAACAACAGAAGCGCAAAGATGAATATTGGACAAACCTCTATGGCACATCCGAACCCGCCAGCCTGAGCAACATGACTGGTTTTATGAAGCGTACCGAATTGAATGCCCAGCAAATCGAAGCGCTGCTCTCACTAGGCAAACATGCTCCGCGCCATCCGAGTAATTACCCAGAGAACGGTACACCTCCCCCTCCCTATGGTGCTCTTTTTATAAACGGCCCTTCCACCAGCTCCAACTTGGCAATTCTTGACGAAGCGGGCAAAAAAACAATTGACCAAGCGACAGAGCAACGACTAATACGCCTGCAACGGATGATCCGCTTGCAACGTTGGTCGGGCATTTCTTTTGCTGAATTGGACGCACTGATCATCAGCGCCTTTGAATCGCAAGTTCCGCGCAACGCGCTCATGCAGATAGATACTCATACCGTGCGTACTTTGGGTGTTTATCGCTACCTGAACCGACAGTACTCGATCACCGCTGAAGAATTCGCAGCCTTGCTTTATCAGGTATCAACCGATACCAATAGTGATACTCCGGCCTTGTTCGACCGCGTATTCAACCCCGCCCGATTGTTCGACACGCCACTGGCACTCGATGGTCGGACATTCTCCACCGACGATGCGACCTCTGCCTCTCACACCATCCTGCAGCATTTGAGTGCGAGCCTTGGTCAGCCCATGACCGATGATTCGCTGTTATTGATAGTCAAGAATACGCAGCGACACCTTGGCCCTCTGAAATGCGACTTGCGCACCCTGTCATCAATTTACCGACAAGCGCGAATAGCCCAAATGTTTGGAATTTCGGTCGCTGACTGCGCAGCGCTCGCACGTTTGATGGCGGGTGAAAGCGCTTCTAAATGCCTGGCAATCGGACACGTCCGGGACATCCAGACAATTCGGATAAATATCAGTAATTCCGGCGAGTCATTTGAGCTCATTGCACGTTTTCGCATGCCTGGCCAGACGGCTTCCAAGGTCACCACGCGACTCATGTCCGGATCAACCCTGACAACCAGTACTTCGAAGTTTGCCGACAGCAAAATGGCGGGATCACTTTTCATCCAGTTGCCGAGAACGGAGACTGATGAAGATATCGATGAGGATGCTGTCCCCAGCATTGCAATCGAACAGTTACCGACGGTAGCAGCCAATACGTCGATCTCTCTGGAGGGGTACCTGATAGAGCTGCCAGGCAGCATTCTTGATGCATTTATACAAAATGAAAACCTGTCGGCGATCGTAGCGCTGTTACCACGCAGTCAAGGCTCGAAAGACCTCCCTGAAACGAGTAACTATACCGATGTGACGCTGACGGATACCCGTCAAGAAATCGATGAACTCAACATTACCGATGTAATTCTACAAATGGACTGGATCACGAAGTGGCTCAGCGAATCGGTGTACAACATCCCTACATTGCGATATCTACTGACGCCCATAAGCGACGATGATCATTCATTTCGGGGCTTGCAGCAGTACCTGACAAAATTGAAGAGCGACACCGTGAAGTGCGCGGTCACACCGGAAGAAATAGCAAAGCTGGCGCTTCCCAAATCAATCGAATTGCCCACTCTGGTGGCAGCTGGACTGCTGGATGCCCAGGGCCTGGTAAAAAATATCGCACCCGCCATCGAAGACGATGTGCCACTGAAACTGGACGCTGCGCTAGCAAGCATGCTCAATCCGTTAAAGCTAGCCAAGGCAATTGAGGACAGCTGCAAAAAAAAACTCAAAGACCTGCTGCTGACTGCCCATGAGCGGCAACTGCACCTGATCGAAAAGCTTTTGCAAGAAATCTGCATGCTCCCGATGAATTGCGCAAAGGCAGTGCTGTATTGGGCAAACACGTCGACCCACACAATCTTGACCGACGCTCTAAACAACACGCTACCAAACCCGCTTGCCCAGACACTTTCACCCGTTATGCGCCACGCCGCAGCAGCCGTTCAACTGCATCTAAGCAACAGCGCCCTTCGCCAGTTCCTAAGCCATCCCGATTGGTTGGAACCTGCAAATACGCGGTTGGCAATGACCCTGGGCAACTTGTATTGGCTGGATCGCTTCAATCATTGCATGACCACCTATCACCATCCTGAAGAAGACTTGCTGAGTTACCTGCGCCTCGCCAATTCAGACTCTGCCAATTCGGCCACCATGAACGGTTTTCTGGCCAAACTGCTGAATGGGTCAGAAGCTGAAATCAGCATCTTGACCGCAAAGCTGCCAGATCACCATGCGCGCACGATGAAGGACCTGGATTGGGTCATGCGCTCCCTCACCGCCTGCACAGCCACGGGGCTATCCGTCGCATCACTACTCGGCGCTACCGCCCTGAACAACAACAGTCCAGCCAGCGCCTGGAAGGCTGTCGGTGAAGCCGTCATGGCCGCCAGTCATTGATCCCATTACATGCTCAAGGAATGAACATGTCCGCAACCATTGAAAAGCAACTTAACGAAACCCTGCGTGATACTCAGCTTGCCCTGTACCTGCACGAATTTGTGCCCACAAACGAGACCTTGGTGAAACTTGGGATCGCAGAGCATTTACTTACCGCCAACGACCTGTACCAATACTGGTTGCTGGATGTCCTGGTCAGTCAGGACGTGCCCACTACCCCGGTAGCCTGTGCCATTGCAAGCCTGCAGCAATACATCAACAGTATTCTCGCCAACATGGAACCCGGTTATCACACGGCGGACATTCCGGCAGACCAGATCGAAACCTGGCGTACCGTGATGCATCACTACCCCACGTGGGCGGCAAATCAGCAGCTTCATTATTTCCCGGCGGTTTATCTGGACCCGACCCTTCGCCAAACCAGAACCGAAAGCTTCCAGAGTCTGGAAAATGACATCAACCAAAACCAACTTAGCGCTGAGTCTGTACAAACGGCAGTTCTGGCTTATCTGGGCAGACTTGAGGAAGTGGCCAACTTAAATACACTCAACGGCTATATAGACGGGACAGATTTCGCCAACAGCATTTATTACTTCATTGCCAAATCCCGCGCAGCGAACACCTATTACTGGCGATCTCTGGATATGGCAAAGCGCCCCAATACGGGCGTCCCTCAGGCCAAGTACGATGCGCCCGAGCCCCAGGCGTGGTCAGAGTGGCACCGTATCAATTTGCCCATCAACGAAAACACGATTGAACAAACCATCCGCCCGGTCATGTTTAACAATCGCCTATACGTCATCTGGGCCGAATGCATCTTTCAAGACAACACTCATGCTGCCAGGCAAGTGTCAGAGCCCCGTCCAGCAGAACCCAGCCGAAACCCCACGAGCCCGCAATTTCGTTTGAACCTGTGTTACAAAAAATATGACGACAGCTGGAGTACTCCACAAACTTGCCAGCAAGCTTACGCTTCGAAGGAATTCTTGCATGCCCTGACGTTAAGCGAAATCAACAAGTACACTAACACCGTTGCCACGCAGAACGACAAGCATCTGTTTCTCGCACTGTACGTTAAAGCCAAGCCTTCTCAAGATAACAATACAGCGAACAATTTCTTCTGGATGTCAGTGGATATCGACAAAGACTTCAATACCACCTCCAGTTCGCTCACAGGAGAACCTTCCGAAAAGGGCGAAGATCCCATTGAAACGAAAATCCGATCGATTACCGAGAAATTGGGTGGTTCTACACGAACACTGCAATACAAACTTCCTGATGAAAAAAGCCTTGGAATTTTTAAACCTCCAATAATCGCAAACCGCCTCGACAAGCAATCAGGCAACATACAGTACGTCGACTTCTCATCGTCAACAATCGAACTCAGTGACGGGAAGAAGAAAGAGACTCAAGGTCATCTCAAACGCTCCGGGATTCGGCTGAACATCACTTTCACCCGACATTTGATCGATCGTGCCGAGACCAGCATGAACACATTGCTGAGCTGGGAGACTCAGCATCTTGAAGAACCGTTGCTGGAAAGCGGCGGTAAAACGGAAAAAATGAATTTTTACGGTGCCTATGGGCGGTACTTCGTGGAGTTGTTTGTGTACTTGCCATGGTTGATCGCCCACCGTTTCAACCAGTCATCTCAATACAACGAAGCCGAACGCTGGTTGCACTACCTGTTCGACCCGGGCCGTAAAAAAATTGCGGGTGGCAATCCTGACTACTGGAACGCCGTACCCTTGCTCAACGCCTCTTCAACCCCAGCGCCCGGCCAACTGAGCTATGCAATCCAGGGCCCTCAGGATCCTCATCAAATTGCCCTGAGCCACCCGGTACATTTTCGTAAAGCCTTGTACATGCTCTACATCGATATCCTGCTCAATCGTGGTGATGCGGCTTACCGCACATTGACGCCGGACGGATTGACAGAGGCTAAGCTGAGGTACATTCGCGCATTGGATTTGCTGGGCCCTCGCCCGGATCTCAAACAAACCGATGTCTGGGCACGCGTCAAACTGAAAACTTTCAGCGACGGGAAAAGTTCGTCACTGCGCGACTTCGAAAACAAACTGGGCAAAGAGGGCAAACACAAGCCTGCAGCAGACACCCCCCATATGGCTCCGCAAGTGTGTGTACGACCTTATGCTTTTGCACCGTCGGTTCACGCTATCGATACCCCTCATTTGCGCCTGCCATTCAACCCGACGCTGATCGCTCGCTGGGAAAAGCTGGAAACTCGCCTGCACAACCTCAGGCACAACCTCGATATCGTCGGCAAGCCATTGAGACTCCCTCTTTTTGCGCAAGTCGCCGCGCCGGCAAATCTGCTGCGCACTAATCCTCAACGCGCTGCCGAGCCCGGTGTTTACCAACGTCAGCGGAATGACATCCCGCCTTACCGCTTCAGTGTCATACACGCCCAAGCCACGAATGCCGTGGACACCGTGATCCAGTTTTCAAATACGTTGCTGTCATTCATCGAGCGAACCGAGCAATCCAGTTATCAGGAAATTCAGCAGCAACATCTATGGGACCTGGCAAACGTCGCAGTACAGATTCAAACCCAGGCATTGAAGGTCGACCAGAAAAACAAGGAAGCCTTGCTGGCGAGCAGGAACATTATCGAAGACCGTCTGAATCACTACAGTCAATTGGTCGATGAAGTGGTCAATCCGGAAGAAGTAATGGCCGCCGCATTGCACCTGACGGGACGCCTTGCAGAAGTCTCTGGCTATGCGGCCCAAGCGATCGGTCAAGGGGTCAAGGTCCTGCCCAATATCTTCGGCCTGGCGGACGGGGGCCATCGTATCGAAGGCATGCCCTTTGCGTTCATGGCAGGTGCTCAGAGCCTGGCGGCAGTGGCTCATGGTACGGGGGAGACCCTGGAACGTACTGCGCAATACCGGCGTCGCCATCAAGAGTGGACACTCGCGCGTGATCAGGCAAGGCTTGAAATCGCGCATCTGGACACATTGCTGCGCGTTGAAGCCGAACGCGAAACCGCTTCCTTGTTGCAGTTACAACAAACCCAAAAAGCACTCGCCCAAGCCAAAATGTCCTACGAGTTCTTGAGTAAGCGCTTTACCAATTCGCAGCTTTATCAATGGTTCATTGGCCAACTCTCCAGCTTCCATCAGCAGGTGTATGACGAAGCGTTGTCGTTGGGCCGACTTGCCGAATCGTGTTGGCGCTACGAGATGGCCGACGAATCGGCACATTCTTTTTTTCAGCCGCAGACCTGGAACAGTACATACCGCGGCCTGGGCCCTGGTGAGTCTATGAAAGTGGGATTACTGAAGATGAAGAATGCCTACCTTGCCGGTGGTGAGCGCGAACTGGAGATCCGCAAGACCGTGTCGTTGCGCCATCTCAAGAAAAAGGAAGATGCGATACTCGAGCTGAACAACAAGACGATTGCAAACAAAACCCTGAACAAACCATGGGATGACTCAACTGATGCTGGGCCGATCGTTTCGGGACTCAAGGCGGACATCATCAAAGGCGCATGTGATTTCGAACTCACCAAACCCTTGTTTGACCATGATTACCCCGGTCACTATCTACGACGCATAAAAAGCATCAGCATCTCCTTTCCTGCCATTTTGGGGCCTTATGAGGACGTCCGCGCCATCCTGACCCAGGTCAGCGCCGAGGTTTGGGAGAGCAGCACCGCCGAGCAGCCGAAGAGCACTCAACGGGCCAATCAACAAATTGCTCTTTCGACAGGTATCGATGACAACGGTCTGTTCACACTGAACTTTCAGGACGAACGCTACCTTCCTTTTGAATACACCGGTGCAATTTCAAAATGGAGGCTGTCGTTTCCCAACCCCAGCGCTCAGAGAGCCATGCTCGAATCGCTGACCGATATCATCGTGCATGTGCGGTACACCGCCAGGGCTGCTGGAGGTGCGCAATGATCAATGCGACTTCCATCCCGATTACCACCGCGACTCTGCCCAAGGGCGGGGGGGCCATTCAAAGCATCGGTAACGAGATGGGCGCCGTCGGGACCAGTGGCGCCGCCTCCTTTGAAATCCCCTTACCAGTGACGCCGGGGCGCGGGTATGCACCGGCACTGGCGCTGCGTTATAGCAGCTCTCAAGGCAACGGCGTCTTTGGCCTTGGCTGGAATCTTTCCCTGGGGAAAATCAAACGGCGCACTCACCTGGGCGCGCCGACTTACACCGACAGCGACTTGTTTCACGGCCCCGATGGTGAGGTCTGGTTACCTGAGCGAAACAAGACAAGCGGCGTTCTGATCTCCAGGCAGGTAACGCGCAGCAATAGGGGTACGCAGGAGAAACATGCTGTCGTGCGATATCGCCCGCGGGTCGAGAGCACTTTCGACCTGATCGAGCACTGGTCCAGCGCGACCGACAAAGCGGGCTATTGGTTGATACGCAGCGCGGATGGCAGTCAACATCTGTTCGGAAAAACCACGGCGGCACGGTGCGCGGACCCCGACACCTCTTCACGGGTAGGAGAATGGCTGCTCGAAGAAAGCATGAATGCTCATGGCGAACATATTCTTTACGAATACAGCGTTGATACAGCGGCAAATCAGGGCCCTGCCGATTACCGGGCACAACGTTATCTATCTCGCGTGCGCTATGGCAACTTCAACGCCGATTCACAGTTGTATCTGCGCTCCGTTGATGGCCTTACCGATAAAAAATGGCATTTCGACCTGTGTTTCGACTATGGCGAACGCAGTGTTGGGCTGCAGGACACCCCTGCATATGAAGTGACGGCTCCAAGCCTCTTGCGCAGCGATCCGTTTTCGCACTTCGCGTATGGCTTTGAATTGGGCACTCGACGTCTGTGCCGGCAAGTCCTGATGTTTCATCATTTCCCCAATGAACCATCAATGGGTGCCAAACCGGTACTGGTGCGTCGTCTCTTGCTCACGTACCAGACTTGCGCATTGTCTTATAGCTGCCTGAGTGCGGCATTGCCCCGCTCCTATGGCGCCACATTCACTGATATGTACCAGCCGCCTCTGGAATTTACATACACCGGTTTCACGCTAACGCCAGAGGGACGCCCCTTTAAACCCTTTGAGGCGTTGAGCCAGCTCAATCACCAAGAGCAATTCCAGCTCATTGACCTAAGAGGAGAAGGACTGCCCGGTATTCTTCATCGAACGGATAAAAGTTGGCGATACAGCTCGCCTGTGCGCGATGAGAAAGGTGGCGATCACGTGACGTATGCACCTTGGAGCGAGCTGCCTCAGATCCCGATGTCAGACCACCGAAAACCCACACGACAGTATCTGGCCGACCTGAATGGGGACAGTCGTCCAGACTGGATCGTAGCTCACCCTGAGCTATGCGGTTTCTTCACACAGGATTCAAATGGAAATTGGTCCGGCTTCACACCTTTTGACGCGGTTCCCAACGAGTTTTTTCATCCTCAAGGACAGCTGGCGAACGTAATAGGGACTGGCCGTAACGATCTGATATTGATCGGGCCCCGCAGCGTGCGCCTGTATTGCAATCAGGAAACAGGCCAGTTTGGCGCCGCCACCGAAATGCCACGAAGTCGCGAAGAAGATGATTTACCGCTGCCCGGCAACTTACCCGGTGAGCTGGTGGCTTTCAGCGATCTTTTGGGCAGCGGTCAACAACACTTGGTTCGTATTCGACACAACGAAGTGAAATGCTGGCCCAATTTGGGTCAAGGTCGCTTTGGTAAGGGGCGCGTAATGGCTTCTCTGGACTTTTCCTACGAGCACTTCGATGCATCGCATATCCTGCTGGCCGACCTGGATGGCTCGGGTTCCGCAGACCTGATTTATCTACAACCCGATTGCGCAAGGATTTTCATGAACCGCGGCGGCAACAGTTTTGCGCCTGCCGTGGATTTACCCTGGCCTGAAGGGCTACGCCATGACCGATTCTGCAAGGTCAGCGCAATCGATCTGCAGGGGCTTGGCTGTTCAAGTCTTGTGTTTACCGTGCCGGGGGATACTCGCCGTCACTGGCGCTGCGACTTTGTCGACACCAAGCCTTACTTGCTCGATACCAGCAACAACAACATGGGGGCTGCCTGCAGCGTCAGTTATCGCAGCTCTGCCCAGGAATGGCTGGATGAAAAGAAGCAGTTGCTCGAAGACAATAAACCGGTGATTTCTCATCTACCATTTCCACTGTTTCTGGTGACGAATCAGAGCCAGAACGATGAAATTACCGGTAATAAACTGACCCAACACTTCAAATATCGTCGTGGTGTGTACGACAGTGTCGAGCGAGAGTTCCGGGGTTTCGGGCTGCTCATCCAAACCGATAACCCTACGGCCGGCCTTGATGCACAAGCCAGCCTGAATAACCCACCCATCCTGACAAAGACCTGGTTCCATACGGGCCAGGTCATAGACCCACTCAACCTTGATTACGACCAAAGTGACAAGGCAGCCATCGCGCTCAAAAAAACAATCCTGTCATTGGACAAAAACTCGATGGCGGACGGTATGACGAACAACCGAAAGCGCGAGTTCGCTCGAGCGCTGAGCGGGCGGACATTAAGAGTCGAAACGTTCGGCCTCGACAAAGAAAACGAAAAACAAAAGCCCCCCTATTCGGTTGTGCATCATCGATATCGGCTTGTTGAACTCCAGAGTATGGGTATTTATCAACCCTACTCGATCGTGCAGCCGTTGGTAGCGGAATCCATCCGCTATCAGTATGAGCGCATCCCTGAAGATCCTCGCTGTAGCCACACAATCAACGTTGAATGGGACGAGTATGGTCACCTCACCCACGGCGTAGAGATCAGCTACGCGCGGCGCAAAACACCTGCTGACACCTCGCCGTACACAGATGTCTGGCAGAACACATGGTGGAACGATAGCCATGACGAGGAGCAACAGTATTACTACGTGAGCGAAACCAAGGCTCAATTCATTCATGTCATTACCGATGATGCACAACGTCTGGGCTTGCCCTTTTTGCAGAGAACCAATGCGTTAAAGCTGCCGAAGGCGCCATTGACCGACGGGTTATCGCCTGGAGCCATCGACCATGAACAGTTGCTTGAACTGAGCGCCTCGCAATCCTGGAAAACCATGCAGGTCATGACAGGTCTGTCGGCACAGCGTTACCGAAAACCTGATGCAAACAGCAATTACGATGAAGGCGAGGCTAGCATTGAAGGTTTAATTGCGTTCCAGGAAACCGCCGAATTCAATGACGTCGCCCTGGCTGCCTATAACGGACTTAAAGCAACGACGCCGTCTTTTGATATGACCGGGCAATTGCAAAGCAGTGGCTACCAAAAAATGCCCATCGCTTTACCAACTGACAAAGGCTGGGATGAACGGAATCAACTGTGGTCCGCACGTCGCGGTTTTATTACATACGATAATCCGGCAGGTTTTTACAGGCCATTGACTGTCAGGAAAAGCCAAAAACAGGGCCTGACAACCCTCACCTCAGATCCCTATTGCTGCTTGACCGCAACAATAAAACTACCCGACCAATGCACTACTCACCTGTCCAGGATTGACTATCGAACACTTCAGCCAACACGGTTGATCGACCCCAACGCGAACATACAGGAAACTCAGTACAGCGCTCTGGGACAGGTACATGCCTTCACCTGGTACGAGGACGACAGTTCGGGCTTCAGACCCTTGGACACTTACCAGCGCAACTCCGATGACCGTCCTGACATCGCCATTAATGATCCTGGCGCTGCGCTCAAGGATATCGCGAGCACTTTTTACTACGACTCGCTGAGTTGGATGGGCAGAGTTCCCTACATTGCGGACAACAAGATCTGGCACGAAGAGGCCGTAAAAAAAGGTGATTTGCTGCCCACCGGACACATACGCGCAAGCACCCGTGCTCGCCTTGCCAGATTGAGCACCAAAACGCCCTACGAGCAAACGCTTCAAACTGCGATGGCCAGCGTGCAGCGTGAACCGGTTCACTGCGTGACGATGCAGGCAGACAGGCTCTATTCAGATAGCGAAAAGCAGGTAAGGATCACCACCGTGTGCTGGGACGGCTTTGGCCGACAACTGCAAAAAAAACAACGAGTGGACCCGGGTAAAGCCCTGGACATCAATGAAGACGGCACGTTGAAACTTGAAAACGACACAGTGCAAGAGCGTGAAGTTAACTTTCGATGGCGTGTCAGCGAACGAATCGAATACGACAACAAAGGCTTGGTCATTCGTACTTATCGCCCCTATTTCAGCGGACGCCACCGCTACGTCAAGGATGACGCCCTGCGCAAATCAGGGCTGTGCGACAAGCACTTCTACGATCCGATGGGCCGCCTGCTTCGTGTCATCAATGCCAAGGGCGACGAGCGTCGGTATACCTATCATCCCTGGTATTCAACGACCGAGGACGAAAACGATACCCAGCCAGATACTGTGACTCAGGGAGGTGTTCAATGAGCACGTCTATTCATCGCCATACGCCCACGTTGAACGTCGTCGACGGTCGTGGTGTTCAAGTCCGCGAAGTGACCTACTTATGTAATGAATCCATCACCCGGCCCCAGGCACGCATCACTCGTCATTTGCATGACATCAATGGACAGGTGCTCGAGCAACGCTCGCACGCCAATGACAGAGATACGCCAGACCTCATGCAGGTCAATAGCTTGTCGGGTGTTCTGTTAAAGACCTCAAGTATCGATGCAGGGTGGCGGCTGACGCTGTGTGGCGAAGCCGGTCAAGCGCTGCAGAGCTGGGACTCTCGCGGCAGCCGTTGGCAAACGGAGTATGACGACCAGATACGTCCACAAGTGATTTACGAACAGCCCAGCGGCCAACCCCGCCAGGCCATCCAGCGCTTTACCTACGCGGATAACTCCAGTGCCCATGCGCGAAACAACCAGTGTGGACGCCTGATTCGCCATGATGATCAGGCAGGAAAGCGTTTGGTATCTGCGTATGACCTGACAGGGCGAGTGCTGGAAGAGACGCGAGAATTTGTGAAAGAACATCAGGGCGTGAGCTGGCCGCAAGCGCCCGATGACCGCGACAAGCTGCTTGAAGCCAATAGCGCTTACACCACCACCTGGCGGTACGCACCAACGGGCGAAAACCTGGAGCAGAAAGACGCAAAAGGAAATGTGCAACGTTTCTGGTTCGATGTCGCCGGCCAGCTCAAAAAAGTCACGTTGCAACTCAAGGGCAGCGCCGAGCAAAAACTGATCCTTGATGAGGTTATATACAACGTTCAAGGACAGATCGAATCGCAAACCATGAGCGGCAAAATCGTCAGCGAGGCAGTTTACACACCCGAAAATGGTCGCGCGACTCAGCGCACGATTTCGCGCGAGCGAGGCAGGGTTCTGCAAAAAATCCGCTATGCCTATGATGCTGTCGGCAATGTAGTGAGCATCCACGACCACACCAAACCGATCCAATACAACGCCAACCAACGTATCGAGCCGATCAGCACCTATGTCTACGATAGCCTCTATCAACTGATCAAGGCTTCGGGTCGTGAAGAGCAGGAAGCAAGCAAAGGTGCCCGGCTTCCCGATTGGTCGGCAAGGCCGGGAGACCGAAGCCGACTGCTCAACTTCACTGAGCACTACACCTACGATGATCGCGCCAATCTGGTCAAACTGCAGCACCGCCGCGAAGGCAACAACTACACCCACGAAATGCATATCGCCACTGACAGCAATCACGCATTGCCATGGAAATCAGACGAGTCGCCACCCGACTTTGCAAAAGGTTTCGACAGCAACGGCAACTTGCAGTGGCTGCAGACAGGTCAACCCCTGCAATGGAACGCGAGCAACCAATTGCAAAGCGTGATACTGATCGAACGCGACGCTGAGGCCGCGGACACCGAAACCTATCTTTACGACGGCAACGGTCAGCGTGCCCGCAAACGACAGACGAAAAAAGTGCGCACCCTCACCACTGTTCGAGACGTGAGCTATCTGCCGGGGCTGGAAATCCGCGTCACCGACGCTCAAGAACTGGAGGTCATCACCCTTCAGGCTGGAGGCTGTTCGGTACACTGCCTCCATTGGAGCCGAGGCATCCCCCCAAAAATCGCTAACGACGCTTTGCGTCACAACTTCACCGACCATTTGAGCTCAACGACCCTGGAGCTGAACGCCGACGGCGAACTGACCAGCGAGGAGAGCTACTACCCCTTTGGTGGTACGGCGTGGAGGGCCGCGCGTAACGAGCTCGAAGCGAAATACAGAACTATCCGCTACTCAGGCAAAGAGCGCGACGCCAGCGGCCTTTATTATTATGGCCGTCGCTATTACGCACCGTGGTTGCAGCGCTGGATTAGCCCGGACCCGGCGGGGGCCGTGGATGGGTTGAATATGTATCGGTTCGTCGGCAACAACCCGGTCTCTCATCAAGATTACTTGGGTCTGATGAAGTACGAAATCGTACCCTACAGTGCCGGCGCGACTGGACCTGTACCGCCAAGTGTTCACCAGCTTGCCAATCACAACAATTACAACCCGAACGGATTGACGTTCACAGCAAACATGCAAGATACACATAGGCATCAACTGGCCTACGACCTTAACTGGACAACGCGAAGTCTGCTCAACACGGGAGCGGGCAACCAGATAGGGGACATACTTAACAGCGGTGAGATGTCTTCTATGCTGACGGAGCATCTAAGAGCAAACCTGGGCCCAGGTGCTTCAAGCCAACTGGTGGCAGAACATGCCGTCGCAGCCAGTGCCGGACTGTGCGATGAGTTTGCAGCGGTCAGCTCACATTTGGCCGCCTCGTCATTGCACGGATTCGGAACACCTGTCTTTATCGCGCAAATACCCGGGCATACCTTTACCTTGCTCGGTGACAGGGCGGTGCAGGATCCGGTAGTCGTCGATCCCTGGGTGTCTTATCCGATCCCGGATAAACTTTCGACCAGCCGCTACAACCACCCGAACTTGATTCAATTCAACAACTCGGCGGCCATGCCCCAAGACCCGAGATTTCACATATCAGTTGCCAACGTCGCCGCCCACGCGCCTCTGTACACCGGACCACTGCAACCATTGCCCAGGCCTCTGGATCAAGACATTCAACATGATCTCAACACCAGCGGCGTAAGCAGCTGGGTCTGGAATCAAATTTCATCACAACAGCACTCCAATGACGTTTGGGGTGTTACAAATAATGGCTTCATCAACTTCGCAAATGTTCCCCCGAACCATTGGAACAGGCTGGATGCCAGCGCGTTACTTCCTGACATCTATGCAATAACTCACCTGCAACAGCACCCTAACCCATACAAAAGGTTATGAACCTCATACGCTAATCGCGTTGGTGAACACCAACCGATTGCCGAACGGATCACTGATGGTCATGTCCTGGCTCCCCCAGGGCATGGCCTGGATCTGCGGGTGCGAAAACTTGTATTCCTTGGCGAGCAGTTGCTGCTGAAACGCCTCCAGCTCGTCCGTCTCGATACGTAGCGCCGAGCCCGGCGAGCTGTCGCCGTGATGCTCTGACAAATGCAGCACGCATTCGCCTCGGGAAACCTGCAGGTACAGCGGAAAATTCGGCTCGAAGCGATGCTGCCAATCGATCTTGAATCCCAGGAAGTCGACGTAGAACTCCACGGCCTTGATTTCATCGAAAATCCGCAGGATCGGGGTGGTTTTGCCGAAGCTCATGGAGTTGCTCCCAGACTGATAAGGCCCAGAGTGTAGCTGGGCGAGATGTCAGCGCTTCGGCTTGGCGATGGCTTTCTTTAGTCTCAATGTGCCACCACTGTGACACAGCACTCGGAATGTTTACTGGAAACCATCACGCAAGTCCCCTTGCCGCGCCAGAAACCGCCCTTCCCTTCTGCCGTTCGCCTGCCCGTCGCTGTAACTCAAGACACCGTTGACCCAAACCCCATCGATACCTTCCGCCGCTCGTTGCGGATCATTGAAATCCGCCACATCGCGAATCGTCACAGGATCGAACAACACCAGATCCGCCCAATGTCCTTCACGGATTTCGCCACGTTCCTTCAAGCCAAATCGCGCCGCCGACAACCCGGTCATCTTGTGCACCGCGGTGTGCAGCGGAAACAGCCCCACGTCGCGACTGAAGTGTCCGAGCACCCGTGGGAAAGCGCCCCACAAACGTGGATGCGGAAACGGGTCTTCCGGCAATCCGTCAGAGCCCACCATCGACAGCGGATGCGCGAGGATTCTTCGTACATCCGCCTCATCCATCCCGTAATACACCGCGCCGGCCGGTTGCAGGCGTCGAGCGGCATCAAGTAGCGGCACGGCCCACTCGGCGGCGATGTCCATCAGGTCGCGACCACCCACTTCAGGGTGCGGCGTTGACCAGGTGATGGTGATGCGATGAGCGTCGGTGACTTGCTTGAGGTCCAGCGTCGAAGAACTCGCCGCGTAGGGATAACAATCGCAGCCTACCGGGTGGGTTTTCGCCGCCTGTTCGAGGGACGCCAACAGTTGCGGACTACGCCCCCAGTTACCGGCTCCGGCACATTTGAGGTGGGAAATGATCACCGGTGTTTTCGCATGACGACCGATCTGGAACGCCTCATCCATAGCCTCCAGCACCGGCTCGAATTCGCTGCGCAAATGGGTGGTGTAGACCGCACCGAAAGCGGTCAGCTCTTCGGTCAATTGCATCACTTCATCGGTGGAAGCCGAGAACGCGTTGGCATAGGCAAGCCCCGTGGACAGGCCCAACGCACCAGCCTCAAGACTTTCACGCAGTTGCTCGCGCATCGCGGTGATTTCATCGGGCGTGGCAGTGCGGAACAGATCGTCGAGGTGATTGCTGCGCAGCGCCGTGTGACCGACCAGTGCGGCCACGTTCAGCGTGGTGTTCGCCGCTTCGACGGCTGCGCGGTAGTCGCTGAACCTCGGATAAACGAACGCTGCTGCGGTGCCGAGCAGGTTCATCGGGTCGGGAGGATCGCCGCGCAAACTCACCGGCGAAGCGCTGATTCCGCAGTTGCCGACAATCACCGTGGTCACGCCCTGGCTGAGCTTGGGCAGCATCTGCGGCTGGCGGATCACCACGGTGTCGTCGTGGGTGTGCACGTCGATGAAACCTGGCGCCAACACACGGCCGTCGGCGTCAACTTCTTCGGTGGCGCTGGCATCGTGCAAGTCGCCGATACGCTCGATGCGGCCGTTCAGAATCGCCATGTCGGCGGGATAACCGGGCGCGTTGCTGCCGTCGATAATCAGGGCGTTGCGGATCAGCGTGTCGTACATCATGTCAGTCTCCCAGCGGCAAGTGATCGTCGCCGCCGCGGTAATCGTCCAGAGCGAGTTTGATCCGCCGCAGACGCTCTTGATTGTCTTCAGGATTGGCCAGTGCCAGCTCGGTGGCAAGCACGTCGATGGCCAGCAGCATGCCGTAGCGTGCCGCCGTGGGTTTGTAGATGAACGAGGTTTCGACACCTTGCAGCGGCAGCAGCACATCAGCCAATTGCGCCAGCGGCGAGTCGGCGCGGGTGATGGCGAGGATTCGTGCGCCGTAACTGCGCGCCAGCTCGACGGCCTCGAGCAGTTCGGGCGTGATGCCTGTCAGCGAACAGGCAATGACTGCGCGTTCGGCATCTAGGCTCGCGGCGGTGACGCGCATCATCACCGGGTCGTGGCACACCGCAATCGGATAGCCGAATCGCACCAGCCGCACTTGCAGTTCATCGCTGCACAAGGTCGAGCAACCACCCATGCCGAAGGCGTGAATCATCCGCGCCTTGCCCAGCAGCTTCACCGCGTCGGCGAAACGCGACTCGTCGAACGCAGACAGATGCTGGCGCAGGGTCGATTCGATATCGCCAACGATCTGTCCGTAAAACGCCGACTGCTCGGGCGTGCCCGCCGGGTCGAGGAAACGACTGCCGACGCCGCTGGCCTGGGCCAGTTGCAGCCGCAGATCCCGCAAATCGCGGCAGCCGACGGTGCGAGCAAAACGCGAGAGCGTGGCGGTGCTGACTTCCGCTCTCAGCGCCAGTTCATCGAGACTGGCGGCGGAGGCAAATCCCACGTCGTCGAGCATCAGCCGAGCGATGCGTCCTTCGCCGGCGCTGAAGGAATCCTGACGGGCGCGGATCTGGTAGAGGATGTCCATGGCAGGCGGCTCCGGCTAAAGCAGATAAGAAAGTCCCAAGGTCAGGCCGAAGGCGACGACCGAGATAATGGTCTCGAGCACCGTCCAGGTCTTGAAGGTCTGGGCGACGGTCATGTTGAAGTATTCCTTGATCAACCAGAAGCCGCCGTCATTGACGTGGGAAAAGATAACCGACCCCGCGCCTGTCGCCAGCACCAACAGTTCTGGATGGGGATAACCCAGACCAATGGCCACCGGCGCGACGATGCCCGACGCGGTGGTCATGGCCACCGTGGCAGAACCGGTGGCGATGCGCATCAATGCAGCAAACAGCCAGCCCATCAACAGCGGCGACAGGTGGAATACCTGGGCCAGACTGACAATCTGGTCGGTGACGCCAGCGTCCACCAGAATCCGGTTCAAGCCACCGCCCGCGCCCACCAGCAAGGTGATGCTGGCGGTTGGTGCCAGGCATTCGTTGGTGAATTTGAGGATCGATTCACGGTTGAAGCCTTGGGCCAGGCCAAGCGTCCAGAAGCTCAGCAAGGTCGCCAGCAGCAAGGCGATCACCGAATTGCCGATGAACAACAGAAACTGATTGAAGCCGCTGCCCGGCGTAGAAATCAGATTGGCCCAACCACCGACCAGCATCAGCACCACCGGCAGCAGAATGGTCGCCATGGTGATGCCGAAACCCGGCAGGCTGTCGCGCGGTTCACGCTCAAGGAACTGACGCTCCAGCGGATTATCGTCCGGTAGTTGAATGCGCGGCACGATGAACTTGGCGTACAGCGGACCCGCGATGATCGCGGTCGGAATCCCGATCAGAATCGCATAGAGCAAGGTCTGCCCCACCGAGGCCTGATAGGCCTGCACCGCCAGCATCGCCGCCGGGTGCGGCGGCACCAGCGCGTGGACCACCGAGAGCCCGGCCACCATCGGCAAACCGACCATCAGGATCGACACGCCCACGCGCCGCGCCACGGTGAAAGCAATCGGCACCAGCAGTACAAAACCGACCTCGAAGAACAGCGGCAGTCCTACAAGGAAAGCGATGCAGACCATCGCCCAGTGCGCATTTTTCTCACCGAAGCGGTCGATCAACGTTCGCGCCATCTGCTCGGCACCGCCGGACTCAGCCATCATTTTGCCGAGCATCGTGCCCAGTGCGACCACCAGCGCGATATGGCCCAGCGTCTTGCCGACGCCCGCTTCGTACGCCCCCACCACACCCGACGGTGGCATCCCCGCCAGCAGCGCCAGGCCGATGGACACCAGGGTGATGACAATGAACGGATTGAGTCGGTAACGGGCGATCAGAACGATCAGTGCGATGATGGCAATGGCGGCGTAAACCAGCAGCCAATAGCCGAAGGACGGTGTCATGCGGTACTCCTCGAAAGGGTCACGTCGAATGGGCTGTGAAACTCATAAAACATTTCGAGGTGTGATTTTCAAACGAGGTGAAAGTAATTTCCGTATAGAGGTAAGGGATGTCGCGCAGAGGCATGCAGGGTCGGTGAATATGAAAATTGGACAGTGGAACTTTCATCGCCCTCACGCTGATCGTTCCCACGCTCTGGTCTGCACCCCAAAAGTTGGACACAACTGATGGGGTGTTTCATGGCAAAGAACAAGGTGCGATGCACACGGTAAAGCTTGCTGCCGTCGGTCTCCTGATGACTGTCGGCGTAAAGCTGCCGGGCTTGTTGCCAGGCAAAGTTGAGCGCCGCAATGATGATCCCGCAGAGCACGGCCGACCGCGCCCGCCGGAACTGAGGTTGATCACCGTCTGGCCGATCATGGCGCAGCCGCCCATACCGCCGAACACCAGAGACCATGTTGGCCGCCCCCGGTGCCACACACTCGCGATCCGGGTAGCCACGGCTCTCGGTGATCTCGTCGGTGAGGTTCAGGGTCAGCAGGGTTTCCAGCAGACCGACCAACGCCATCAATATCGCGTAAGGGGCGATGATGCGCAGGGTTTCCACGTTCCAGGGGATGTCTGGCAGCGCAAAGGTCTGCAAGACGCCGGCGATGTGCGCCATGTCACCCAAGGTGCAGGTCGGCAGACCGAGCAGATAAACCACCAGCCCAACCCCAGAATCGCCACCGGCGCTGGTGGCACGGCGCGTGTCAGGCGCGGCAGCAAGTAAACGATGGCCATCGTCACGGCAACCAGCCCTGCCATCAAGTACAGCGGCGTGCCGCTGAGCCAGACGTCACCGTTCTTGAAGTGTTCCAGCTGCGCCAAGGCAATGATGAGCGCCAGGCCGTTGACGAAGCCGAGCATCACCGGGTGCGGCACCATGCGCACCAGCTTGCCCAGTTTCAGCAACCCGAACGCCAGCATGATCAACCCACCCAGCAACACGGTCGCCAGCAAATACTGCACCCCGTGCTGCAGCACCATCGCGACGATCACCACGGCCATCGATCCGGCAGCACCGGACACCATGCCCGGTCGCCCGGGCCGAAGAGCGCGGTCAACGTGCAAATGATGAAAGCGCCGTAAAGCCCCATCAATGGATTGAGGGGAGCAACCAGCGCGAAGGCGATGCATTCGGTAGCAGGGCGAAAGACGTGGTGAGTCCGGCCAGTTATTGGGACTTCGAAAATGCATTCGCGAGCAGGCTCGCTCCCACAGTGGATCTTCGTCGGACACAAAATCTGTGTCGGGTGGAGATCAAATGTGGGAGCGAGCTTGCTCGCGAAGGCAGCGAATCAGCCCTTGAAGTCCGCATTCGCATAAGCTGCCAATTTGCCCTGGATGAAGTCCAGGAAGCATTGAATCCGCAAGGCAAGTTGCGAGTTACGGTAGTACACCGCATTGATCGGCTGGCGATAGCCGCTGTTGAAATCCGCCAACAGCACCTGCAAACGACCGGCGCGGATGTCATCAATCGTCATGAAATGCGACAGACAGGCAATGCCCTGACCTTCCAGCGCCAAGTGCCTGATCGTCTCGCCGCTGGACGCGCTGATCGACGCCTGAATCGGCCAGCGATCGCCATGCACGTAGCGTAGCGGCCATTAGTTGAGGCCCTCGTTCTGGGTAAAGCCCAGCAGCGTATGCCCGGACAAATCCGCCACTTCAGCCGGTACACCGTGTTTTTCAAGATAGGCCGGGCTGGCGACGATGTGCAGCGGACTGCATCCCAGAGATCGAGCGTGCAAGGTCGAGTCGGCGAGCGTGCCGATACGGATGGCGATGTCGGTGCTCTGCTCCAGCAAATCGATGATCAGATCGTTGCTGTTGAGTTCCAGCTGGATGTCCGGATAGAGCCGGCGGAATTCGTCGATGTACGGCACGATGGCGTGCAGCATGAACGGCGATGCGGCGTTGATCCGCAGACGCCCGGACGGCGTTTGCTGGCGTGAGGTCAGGCGTTCTTCGAGTTCGTCCATCTGATCGAGAATCAGCTTGGCGTGCTCGAAGAAATACTTGCCCTCTTCGGTCAGGTCCATGCGCCGCGTGGTGCGGTTGATCAGCGTGGTATCGAGTTTCGCCTCCAGCCGCGACAGCGTGCGGCTGACTGCCGAAGGCGTTTGCCCGACCTGTTCGGCCGCAGCGGAAATCGACCCGCATTCAATCACGCAGACGAAAATCTGCAATTCATCGGATCTGGCTTTCACGTGTGTCCTCTTTCGCGATGGGCGTGACATGAATCGCCAAGATCGCAGCCTTCGGCAGCTCCTACATGATTATGCGGACACCTGTAGGAGCTGCCGCAGGCTGCGATCTTCCCCGCCGTTGCGACGGATAGTAGCCCGAAACGCTTACGCCGGCAGGCCGAACACCTCGGTCAAATGCTGCTCATAGCGCGCGACATCGGCTTCGACATTCGGGCGCTTCATCACATCAACGCACAGGAACGTCGGCAGGCCGGTCATGCCGAGGAAGGTGTTGGCCTTGTGGAACGGGAAGTACACCGCGTCAACGCCCTTGGCTTCGAAGAAGTCGGTCGGGTCGTCGAAGGCTTGCTGCGGCGCGTTCCAGGTCAGCGACAACATGTATTGCTTGCCCTGCAACAGGCCACCGCTGCCGTACTTTTGCGACGAGTCGGAACGCGTGCGACCGTCACTGGCGTACAGGCTGCCATGGCCTTCGGTGAACACTTCGTCGATGTACTTCTTGACGGTCCAGGGTGCGCCCATCCACCAGCCGGGCATCTGATAAATGATCACGTCGGCCCAGAGGAATTTGGCAACTTCTTCGGCGACGTCGTAACCCTCGTCGATGAAGGTGGCTTTCACGTCGACACCGCCACGATCCAGCACGCTCAGCGCAGCTTCATGCAGGGTGGTGTTGTAGCGGCCATCGGAGTGGGCAAACTTTTTTCCGCCATTGAGCAACAGGACTTTTTTCATGGGAAGTCTCGGAAGGTTGGAATTCGATGGCGGCAGAGTAGCGATCTGCCTCGCGCGGAATAAGCGCTGAATTCACAACATTCATTTGACCAATACGCACGAATCGACAGGCGATTGTTGCCATACACTTGCGCCGATTCTGCATTTGAGGAAATTTCTGATGAGTGAAATGCAAGGCTTCATCCTGCACGCCAAGACCCGCCCGGAAAAATCCGACGCCTTCGAAGCGTTTTTCAGCGGTTATGTGGAAGCGAGCCGCGCCGAACCCGGCAGCATCGAGTACCACATGCTGCGCGACAAACAGGACCCCACGCTGTTTATCTTCTACGAGATTTGGCAGTCTCAGGCTCACCTCGACGTGCACTCGAACCTGCCGCACATGAAGCAGTTCCTCGAGCAGCGCGATGAGTACCTGGAACGGGATTTCGATATCCGCGCCATCGACATGCTCAGCCCGTCGTCCGCTACCCGCTGATCAGCAAGTGGCCGCCGAGCACGCCCAGGCCGATGAAGAACACACGCTTGAACAGCACGGCGCTGATCCGCTGGCGCAGCCATTGCCCCAGCAACATGCCGAGCACTGCCGGGATCAGCGCCAGCAACGACGCACTTAACTCGCCACCGCCCAGTGCGCCGCGCCATAACAGGCCGGCGGCCAAAGCCAGGGTCGAGACGGTGAATGACAGACCCAGCGCCTGGACCAGTTCATCCTTGCTCAAGCCCAAGGCTTGCAGATAAGGCACGGCCGGAATCACGAAGACGCCGGTGGCCGAGGTGATGACGCCCGTCAACAGGCCGCAAAGCGGACCGAGCCAACGCTCGGTGTGACTGCCGACACGCAAGGTCGGCAGAAACAACCCGCTCAACGCATAGAGCAACAGCGCCGCACCCAATCCCCGCACGACCCAATGACCACCGACCATGCCGATCCATAACGTGCCGGCTCCGGTGCCGATGAAGATCGCCAGCAACATCGGCCACAGGCGTTTGATCAACCCCCGCAGATACCCGCCGAATGCCAGTTGCCAGACATTGGTGAGCGTCGCGGGGATGATCAGCAGCGCGGCAGCCTGTGACGGAGCCATAGCCAGACCGAGCAAGCCCATGGCGATGGTCGGCAAGCCGAGGCCGATGACGCCCTTGATCATGCCGGCCAGCAGAAAGGTCGCGATGACCATCAAGGAAAGGGCCAGACCGATGTTTTGATAGAACGCGGCGAGAGTATCCATGGCGCTATCGTGGGCCTGGATCGGCTCCTTGGAAATCTGCCATATACTGAGGCAGCCTCTCGTCAAGCAATAGGCTGAAAACTTCGTCGTTTTGAAGGCCGCTATCGCGAGCAAGCTCGCTCCCACAGTGGACCGAGTCGGTGCGGATGACGCGGTCACCTGTGGGAGCGAGCTTGCTCGCGATAGCGGCCTTCCAGACAACACAGATCAAGAGGTTGCCGATGCACTTCGACCTGACCGACCTGCGCCTCTACTTGAACATTCTCGACAGCGGCAACATCACCGCCGGCGCGGCTCGCAGTCATCTGTCCCTGGCGGCGGCGAGTGCGCGCATCCGCGCCATGGAGGCTTCGTTGGGGATCGAATTCCTGGAGCGAGGTCGCCGCGGTGTCAGCCCGACCCCGGCCGGCAAAGCCCTGGCGCAACATGCCCGCGTCCTGCTGCAACAGGCTGAACGCATGCAGCAGGATCTGGCCGAATACGCCAACGGCGTCAAAGGCCAAGTGCGACTGTTGTGCAATACCACGGCGATCACCGAGTACCTGCCGGAGTTGCTCGCGGACTTTCTTCGCGACCACCCCAACCTCGACATCGATCTACAAGAACTGCCCAGTGCACGCATCACCCACGCCTTGCGCCAAGGTGCGGCAGACCTGGGCATCGTCTCGGACGCCGTGGACACCGATGACCTGCAGACCCGCCCGTTTCGCGACGATCCGCTGGTGCTGATAATGCCCCGCGATCACCCCTTGGCACATGCAGGTTTCGTAAGCTTCAGCGACACCTTGCACCACGACTACGTTGGCCTGAACGCCAACAGCGCCTTGGCGGTGTACCTGGAAGAACAGGCGCTGCACACCGGCTCACGCCTGCAGATCCGAATCCGCGCAGACGGTTTCGATGGCGTGATGCGCATGGTCGCCCGGGGGGCCGGGCTGGCGATCGTCCCCCTCGCGGCAGTTGAGCGCTGGCGCGGCGAACAATCCTTCAAGAGCCTCGCCCTGCAAGAACCTTGGGCCATGCGCAAACTGTTGCTCTGCGCTCGGGATTTCACCGCATTGCCCGGTTATGCCAAGGCCTTGCTGCACGCCTTGACTCTCCCCTGAGGGGCAGACTTTACCCTTGAGTTTTCATCTTCAAGGACAGAGACGATGGGCAAACGAATTCTGGTGATTCTCGGTCATCCGGCGAGCAACAGTTTCTGCGGCGCACTCGCCGAACGTTACGCCCAGTCGGCGGTGCGTGCCGGGCATGAGGTGCGCCAGTTGTTTCTGGGCGCAATGGACTTTGACCCGGTGCTGCGTGAAGGCTATCAACAGGTCCAGACGCTGGAAGCCGACTTGTGCCGTGCCCAGGCGGACATTGTGTGGGCCGAGCACCTGACGCTGGTTTATCCGATCTGGTGGGGCGGAGTTCCGGCGTTGCTCAAGGGCTTTTTCGATCGGGTGTTCCTGCCGGGTTTCGCTTTCAAATACCGCGAAGGCAAAGCCTTTCCCGACAAACTCCTGCACGGCCGCAGCGCCCATTTGCTGGTGACCATGGACACGCCACCCTGGTATTACAACTGGATCTATCGCATGCCTGGACTGCATCAGGTACGCAAAACCACGCTCGCGTTCTGCGGCATCGAGCCACAACGCACGCTCACGTTCGGCCCGATTCTCGGTTCCAGCGCTGATCAGCGTGAAACCTGGTTGCTGCAGGCCCAGGCTATCGCCAGTCGCTGAGTCTGCCGATAATGCACCGGGCTACCACGGCGAAAAGGGACTTTCCATGTACATCGGCCAAGCCGCGCAACGCTCCGGCACCACGATCAAGAGCATCCGCCATTACGAATCGATCGGCCTGCTGCCTGCCGCTCAACGGTTGGGCAAATACCGCGTCTACGACCAGCAAAGCGTTGACCTGCTGATCTTCATCAAGTGCGCGCAGCAGCTGGGTTTCAGGCTCAAGGAATTGCAGTCGATCTTCGCCGGACATCAAGGGCCGCAAATGCCGTGGGAACTGGCCCATCAGGTCATCGCCGCCAAGAAGCAGGAAATCAGCGAGCGGATCGCTGCGTTGTCGCAGCAGCATTCGCAATTGGTCGAGTTCGAAGCCAGCCTCGAACAGAGCCGATTCGATTGCCCGCTGAACAGTCTTTGAGGGCAATGCGCGTTTCTGGACAGCTCAATGTCGAGCACAGACAACTGACCGGTGGACGGGCGCTATAGGGTGCGACTTCCGTTCTCTAGTCCACTGCCCCGGAGTCCACATGACCGCACCTATTACCGTTCTTCGCGACACCCACCCACTGCCGGTGCTCGACGCCTGCAAATGGGAAAAACTCGAAGGTGACCCGCACACCGTCAACCTCAACGCCTACACCAGCGAAGACGGCAGCAAAATCATGGGTACCTGGATCTGCACGCCGGGCAAGTGGTATGTGGAATACGTGAAGTGGGAATACTGCGATTTCCGCGAGGGGTACTGCATCATCACCCCAGAGGGAAAGGAGCCGATCCATCTGCGCGCCGGTGATATTTTCGTCATTGAGCCAGGCATGAAAGGCACGTGGGAAGTGGTTGAAACCGTGCGCAAGTATTTCGTGTTTGCCTGATGCAAAAAAACCGGGAGATCACCCGACGTGATTTCCCGGTAAATGTCGATAGGAACATGCCGTACTTGTGGGAGCGAGCTTGCTCGCGATGGCGGTGGATCATCCACAACCAGTGTTGACTGTGCCGCCCCCATCGCGAGCAAGCTCGCTCCCACAGGTTTTATTAGGGTTTGCGATAGCTATTGATGATCGCCGAGAAATCCTTGCCTCCTTCCCCACGCTGGCTCATCGCCTGATACAACTGCTGGGCTACCGCGCCGAGCACCACCGGTTGGTGCGCCTGACGTGCAGCTTCCGTGGCCAGCCCCAGATCCTTGAGCATCAGTTCGGCACCGAAACCACCGATATAGCCGCGCGAAGCCGGCGCCGTTTCGACGATACCCGGCCACGGGTTGTACATCTCCGAACTCCAGCAACGGCCGGTGGAACTGTTGATGATTCCCGCCAACACCGTCGTGTCGATGCCGAGCGCATCGCCCAGCGCCATGGCTTCGCTGACACCGACCATGGAGATCGCCAGCAGCAGGTTGTTGCAGATTTTGGCGATTTGCCCGGTGCCGACTTCACCGCAATGGACGATGTTGCGGCCCATCTGCGCCAATACCGGTTGCAGGGTGGCGAACAGTTCAGGCGTGGCGCCGACCATAAAGGTCAGTGTCCCGGCCGCAGCACCGCCAGTACCACCAGAGACCGGTGCATCCGCCATGGCCACGCCTTGCTTGGCCGCCGCCGCGGCAACATCACGCGCCGTCTGCGGATCGATGGTGCTGCAATCAACGGCCGGCACACCCTTGCCGATCCCCGCCAGCACGCCGTCTTCACCCAGCCACACACTGCGCACATGCACCGCGGCGGGCAGCATGGTGATCACAAGCTCCGCGCCTTGAGCGGCTTCTCGTGCCGAAGCGCTGATGCTGCCGCCCAGTTGCTCCAACTCGGCCAGAACGGTTTTGTTCAGGTCGACCAGCCGTAGCGAATGGCCGGCCTTGATCAGGTTGCGCGCCATCGGCGCGCCCATGTTGCCGAGACCGATAAAAGCGATTTTCATGTCCGGCTCCTTAACGCAAGTTGATGGTGGTGTTCACACCGTCGTTGACGCTGTTGTCATCGAACCAGCGACTGGTGACAGTCTTGGTCTGAGTGTAGAACTGCACCACTTGCTTGCCATACGGACCGAGGTCGCCGAGCTTGGACCCGCGCGAACCGGTGAAGCTGAAGAACGGGACCGGCACCGGAATCGGGATGTTGATGCCGACCTGGCCGACGTCGATTTCCGTCTGGAATTTACGCGCCGCCGCACCGCTTTGGGTGAACAGGCCAGTACCGTTGCCGAACGGGTTAGCGTTGACCAGTGCAATGGCCTCATCGAGGGTATCGACTTCCAGCACCACCAGCACCGGACCGAAAATTTCCTGGGTGTAGATCTGCATCTCGGGGGTTACGCCGGAGAACAGGGTCGGGCCGACAAAGTTGCCCTTCTCGAAGCCTGGAACTGTGATTTCGCGACCGTCCAGTTCCAGCTTGGCGCCTTCCTTGATGCCGCTCTCGATCAGATCCAGAATCCGCGCCTTGGCCTTCTTGGAAATCACCGGACCGACGTCAGTGCCCGGCTCGCTGCCGGCATTCACTGTGAGTTTCTGCGCCAGCGCTTTCAGGTCAGGCAGCCATTGCTTGGCCGCGCCCACCAGCACCACCACGGACGTGGCCATGCAGCGTTGCCCGGCCGCACCGAAACCGGCACCCACCAGCGCATTGAGCGCTTGTTCGCGGTTGGCATCCGGCAGAACAACGGCGTGGTTCTTCGCGCCCATCATCGATTGCACGCGTTTGCCGTGTTTACCGGCCAGGTCGTAGACGTGAGTGCCAACGGCGGTCGAACCGACGAAGGAAACAGCCTTGATGTCCTTGTGGGTGCAGAGCGCATCTACCACGTCTTTACCGCCATGAACGACGTTGAGCACGCCCGCCGGAACACCGGCCTCGATCGCCAGTTCCACCAGCAGCATGGTCGACATCGGGTCCTGTTCGGACGGCTTGAGCACGAAGGTGTTGCCGCAGGCGATGGCCATCGGGAACATCCACAGCGGAATCATGGCCGGGAAGTTGAACGGCGTGATGCCGGCGCAAACGCCGATTGGTTGACGCAGGGTGTAGGTATCGACGCCGCCAGCAACGTTCTCGGCGAACTCGCCCATTTGCAGGCTGCCGATGGAGCAGGCGTGTTCGACGACTTCCAGGCCGCGGAAGATATCGCCTTCAGCATCGGCGATGGTTTTGCCTTGCTCGTTGCTGAGTACCACGGCGATGCGTTTGGAGTGTTCGCGAATCAACGCCTGGAGCTTGAGCATGATGCGCATCCGCGCGCCGATGGGCGTCAGCTTCCAGGTCTGGAAGGCGCGATGGGCGGCGCTGATCGCGGCGTCGACTTCCTGTGCGGTAGCGAACGGAACCTTGGCCAGCACTTGCTGGGTTGCCGGGTTGACGATGTCGTGCCACTCGGTGGTCTGGGACTCGACCCACTCGCCGTCGATCAACAGCTTTACCGTTTGGACAGTGGTTTCGTTTGGCGTGAGCGATGCGTTCATGTTGGGTCTCCGGGACGTTGTTCTTATTTAGAGAGCTATCTGGGGAGCCAAGGCGAGAAAGTCGCCTTGAGATGAGGCGCGTGTTGCGAATTGGTTGTCGGACTGTTTTTGGAGTATAGATGTGCAAACTTCTAATAAGAACGCACATAAAAGCCGGTCCATCATGCAAAAAAACATCACGTCTCTAGGCTCGTTGAACTGGGATGACCTCAAGTTTTTCCTTGAAGTCGCCCGCACCCGCAAGGCCAGCACCGCGGCGAAGCGCCTGGCGGTCGACTACACCACTGTGTCGCGGCGCATCAGCTCGCTGGAAGCGGCGTTGGGCACTTTGCTGTTCGAAAAATCCCGGACCAGCGGTTTTGTCCTGACCGCCGAGGGCCAGCGGTTGCTGGGTTACGCCGAGTCGATTGAAAGCACGCTGCACATGGCCTGCGAGCAGGTTTCGGGCTCTGGCGTTGCGTTGTCCGGGCATGTGCGCATGGGCTGCACCGAAGGCTTCGGCAGCTTTTTCATCACCCCGCAGCTAAGCCATTTCGTCGACGCCTACCCGGCGATCTCGGTGGACATCCTGCCACTGCCGCACTTCATCAGCCTGTCCAAGCGCGAGGCGGACATCGTTATCGCCCTGGAGCGCCCGGAGCATGGTCCGTACGTCTGCTGCAAACTCTGCGACTACCGTTTGCAGCTCTACGCGACGCAGGATTATCTGGACAAGCACCCACCGATCCGCCGCCCGGCAGACCTGGGTAAACATTCATTCATTAGTTACGTCGACGATCTGGCGTTCAGTTCGGAGCTGTTGTACCTGGCAAATGTGTTGCCCGGCGCCAGTGCCAATCTGCGCAGCACCAGTGTGATTGCGCAATTCGTGGCCGCGCAGCAAGGTCGGTCGCTGGCGATTCTGCCGTGCTTTCTGGCGGCCCAGGATCCGCGGTTACTGCCGGTGTTACCAGAAGAGATCAACATCACACGACAGTTCTGGATGTACTGCCGCGAGGACCTGCGCAAGCTCAAGCGGATCACCCTGTTGTGGGATTACATCCGCGCGGTCACTGAGCAGAATCAGGGTCTGTTGATGGGCGAAAGTCGGGAGACCCTGTTCGCCGATTAGTCGGCGCTTTTCGCGCGGCTTCGTCCCTTTCAATCACTTGATTCAACACCCTCATCCAATTCCAGCATCAACCCGCTCAAGCGTTTGACCTTGCGTCGCACTGCCTCTTCGAATACGCCGGAACGAGGCTCGATCAGGGTGAACCAGTTTTTGGCCCGGGTAATTCCGGTATAGATCAATTCCTTGGTGAGTACAGGGTTCAGGGCATCCGGCAAAATCAACGCCGTATGAGCAAATTCCGAGCCCTGGGATTTGTGCACCGTCATGGCGTACACGGTTTCAACATCATTGAGCCGGCTCGGCAGAACAAAACGTACGCCGCCCTGACCATCATTGCGCGGGAACGCCACACGCAGCACCTGCTTCCCGACCTCTGGCCCCTCACGTTCCGGTAGCTTGAGGGCAATGCCGATGTCGCCGTTCATCAAACCCAGACCATAGTCGTTGCGGGTCATCAGCACCGGCCGACCTTCGTACCACTGCTGGTCGCTGTCGATCAGCCGAGCCTTGAGCAGCGCGGCGGTCACGCGTTGATTCAACCCCTCCACGCCCCACGGCCCTTTGCGTACGGCGCACAACAACTGGAAGGCGTCGAAGGCTTGCAGTACCTGCCGAGCCCAATCGGTCCAGCAGGGATCATCAAGCGTACTGTCGAGTGGTGGTCGCAGGCTGCGCAAGAGACTCAGGTAATGCCGATAGCCCTGCGGTCCATCGCCATGCCCCTCAAGCAGCAAGCATTCCAGCGCCCGGTCCTGCTCCCCCTTGAGGGACAGGGAAAACACGTCGTCATGGCTCCGTGCTGCCAACAACTTGCGGGCTTCCTCGGGTTGCTGCTGGTTGACCCAACGAGCCAGTTGGCCTATGCCGCTGCCCTCGCCGAACCGGCGTGAATGACGCAGCATCACAACTTGCTGGGCCAGCGGATGAGTGCCTTGGGTGTCTTCCTGCAAACCACTGGCATCCAGGCTTTCACCACTGACAGCTTCCAGCCACAGTCGAGTCTGTGGGCTGTACCATCCAGCCTCGGCGTCGCGGCACAGGTCACCCAGAACGGCGCCGGCCTCCACCGATGCCAGTTGATCCTTGTCACCGAGCAGCACCAGACGGGCATGGGCCGGCAACGCATCGAGCAAGTTGGCCATCATTTCCAGATCGATCATCGAGGCTTCGTCCACCACCAATACATCCAGCGGCAAGCGATTGCCGGCGTGGTGACGGAAGTGTCGAGTACCGGGGCGACTGCCGAGCAGACGGTGCACGGTGGTGACGTCTGACGGGATCTTCACTCGTACGGTTTCATCGACTTCCAGGGTTCTGACCTGCTGACTGATGGACTCCGTCAGTCGGGCTGCAGCCTTGCCGGTGGGTGCCGCGAGACGAATGCGCAACGGCTTGCCCACCTCCACTGCCGGTGCCTGGAGCAACGCCAGCAAACGCACGACCGTCGTCGTCTTGCCGGTCCCCGGGCCACCGGTAACGATGCTGAATGCGCTGCGGGTGGCGAGGGCACAGGCGAGTTTCTGCCAGTCAATCACTTCGCCGGGCTTGGCTTGGCCGAACAAACGGGTGAGGCGCTGGGACAAATCATCCGGTGTGGTTTCGTGTTCCACCAGGCGTTGGCGCAGCGAGGTGTCGATACGCCGTTCGTAAGCCCAGTAGCGACGCAAGTACAGGCGTTTTCCCGATAACACCAATGGCCGATGTTGCGCCGCCTCTCGGCCGTCGACCGCCAAAGCGACCAGACTGCTGGAGGCCAGGACCTTGCACCAATGGGCACCGTCCAGCGCCTCAAGCAATTGCGACGGCAACAACATCGCGCCACTTTGCAGATCGCCTTCCGGTGGCAGCGACAGGGCGAAGTCCGGTTCCTTGAGTGTCTCGAACACATCCAGGCACACATGACCGTGGCCCAGTTGATGGCTGGCCAACGCGGCAGCCAGCAGTACCAACGGATCATCGCTGGGAGCGAGCTCATGAAGAAAGGCGACAAAGGCTTTGTCCAGCGCTCGCAGCCAGCCGCGTTCAACCCAGCGCGTCAGCAACAGCAGCAAGTCATCGGCGCGACTCAACGGCGCCAGATCCGCCAGGCTTTCGGCTGTCAACGAAGTGGGCAGCAAATCAGCGAAGGTGCGACTCATAGCAAAACTCCCTGTTCCCAGGCGGGTTCAGCCTTGGGTTCTGGCTTGCCCTGGAACAGCCGGTCCAGACGCTCGATCAACGCTCTTGGAGGACGAGCGAAATACACGCCTTGGCTGGACGCGCGCGTACCACGCAGGAACAGGTACAGCGCACCGCCGACATGCCGGTCGTAATCGTAATCGGCAAGTCTCGCCTTGAGCTGGCGATGCAGGGCCAACAGGTACAGCACGTATTGCAGGTCGTAACGGTTGTCGAGAATCGACTGCTCCATAGCCTGCTCGGTGTAGGCCGCGTCATCGACGCCCAGCCAGTTGGATTTGTAGTCCGCGACGTAATAGCGGCCGTCGTGCTCGAACGTCAGGTCGATGAAGCCTTTGAACATACCATTGAGCAACACCGGCTCGGCAGCCACCCGGGCCACGCCGTTGTGGGTGTATTGGCGCACCAGTTCATCGAGCTTGAGCACATCGACCTTATGACTGGCGAACCAGAATTCCATCTCGACCCGGTATTGGGTGAGCCGCTCGAATACCACGGGGGCTTGCCCGCCGCCGATATGCAGCGGGGACGTAAGCAGGTGCTGCAGCCAGTCGCTCAGGGCGGTTATCCAGCCCTCCCAGCCACGACGATTGCAACGACGGGCAATGGCGTCTTCCACCGCTTGCGGCGTGGCGACAAAACCTTCATCACCGGCCCATTCAAGCAAGCCATGGAGAAAGGTGCCGGGGTTCGGGCCACGAGGGAATCGATGGATATCCGCGCCGCCGGCCACCACTTCTCGTGGTGCTTGCGGATCGAGGCGTTCGTCGTCGAAGAGCTTTTGCGCTTGCGGGCTCTCCGGCGCTTCATCAGTGCCTACGCTCATGCTGTCGCCAATGCGCAAGGCGCTGTAGGAGGCAATCCACCAGTTTTCGCTGGCCTTGCGTTTGGGTATCAGCGGAGCAAGCAACGTCGCATCGTTGTGTGGCGGATGGTAGTGTTCGACAATCGCCTCAGGCATTTCACTGTAGCTCAGCGCAGGACAGTCCTGCTGCAGGTCTTCCAGCCAACGCTTCAAGCCTGCCGACTCGGCCAGTGGCGCACCGCCTCCCAGCAGATAACCCAATGCTGAAAGATGCAGCACCGAGCTGTTGTTATTGCCGCGCTTGAGATCGGTCACTCCAAGCCAGCAGGCGTGTTGCGCCCGGGTCAGGGCCACGTAAAGCAAACGCAGATCCTCGGCAAGACGCTCATCATCCGCCTGAACAATCAACTCGGCCGTCGGCCTCAAGGTCACTTGGGCCTTGCCCGTGGCGTCGTGGTAATGCAACGGCAGACGGCTGCCATCCACCGGTTTCGCCGAGCAAATGAATGGCAGGAACACCAAGGGATACTCAAGCCCCTTGGACTTGTGAATGGTCACGACTTTGACCAGTTGCTCGTCGCTCTCCAGACGCAGGATCTGCTCTTCGCCGGCCTGACCGGACAACGCCAGATGCTCGGACAAATGACGGATCAGCGCTTGCTCACCATCGAGTTCGGCGGCCGCCTGTTGCAGCAATTCGGACAAGTGCAGCAAATTGGTCAGCACCCGCTCGCCGTCACTGCGCATGATCAATGTCTGAGGCAGCTGGAAGTCATGCAGCAATCGCCGCAGCATTGGCAACACGCCCTGCTTGCGCCAGAGCTCGCGATAATGGCGGAACTGCATGACCCGCGCTTCCCAGGCCAGTTCGTCCTGATTGAGCCGTTCCAGTTCAGCCAGTGACAGGTTCAGCGTGATGCAGGCCAACGCGGCTCGCAGCGGGCGCTCGACATCCGGCTCAGCGCAGGCCTTGAGCCAGGTCAGTAGATCGTGGGCTTCCTGGGCGGCGAACACCGAGTCCTTGTCCGACAGATAGACGCTGCGAACGCCACGTGCGGAGAGTTCGCCGCGCACAGCCTGGGCCTCTTTACCGTCGCGGACCAGGATCGCGACATCCGCTGGCAGCAGCCCTCTGAAGTCCTTGCCGTCCTGTATGAAACCCGCGCGACCTTGTTGCCCGCCGTTGAGCAAAGCGGTGATTTCACTGGCGCAGGCGACGGCGAGTTGTTGTCGGTACACCGCGCCGGACAGCGGCTGATCGGCGGACAGGTGCCAGATGTTCAGGGCGGGCACGACCTGGCCATCAATGTGCAGAACTTCTTTACGCCCTTGGGATTCGACGGGCAGGAACGGTACCGGGTTCTCGCCACTCTTTTCACGAAACAGGAAAGCGCCCCGCCCGGTCTCACGAGACTCGGCACGTTCGAACACATGGTTGACCGCACTGACCATGCCATGGCTGGAACGGAAATTCGTACCCAGGGTATGCAATCGGCCAGCGGTGGCCTGGCGGGCGCGCAGATAGGTGTAGATGTCAGCACCGCGGAACGCGTAGATCGCTTGCTTGGGGTCGCCGATTAGAAACAGACCGCATTCGGGATTGTTGTCTTCGATGCGATAGATGCTCTCGAAGATCCGGTACTGCACTGGGTCGGTGTCCTGGAACTCGTCGATCAACGCCACCGGAAACTGCTCGCGAATCAGAGTCGCCAGCCGCTCACCGCCGTCGGACTGCAACGCTGCATCGAGGCGCAGCAGCATGTCATCGAAGCCCATCTCCGCACGGCGACGCTTTTCTTCCTCGAACCGTGTACCGACCCACTGGGCGGCGTGTTGCAGCACGGCGGCATCAGGTGTCGGCAATCCATCGAGATTGGCCTTGAGGCCGGGCATGGCGTCCAGCCCGGGATGACTGGGTACTTCACCCTTCCAGGCTTCGGTCATACCCTCGGGAGTCAGGCGCGTGAAGCCGGTGCCGATATCCAGTTGCTCAAGGGATTCGTCTTCAGCCCAGGCCCTGATCTTTTCGAACCAGGGTTCGAAATAGCGCGCCTGCATCTTGCGACCGTCGACGCTCTTGCTCGCAACACCCTGGTGACAAATGGCAAGCAGTTCGTCCCCCCACTGGCGCCAGGGCATCTTGAGCTCGAGCAAGGCTGCGCATCGCTCTTGCAGACACTTCGTGATCAGCTCGGCAGGTTCTTTACCTTCAACACTGTCACGCTCACTGGCGAACAAACCACGCACTCGCGGCAGCAATGCTGCTGGGCCGCCCCAATTACCGCGCACCCAGTTCAGCGCATCGCCTTGCATCGGGTAACAAAACAGGCGCCAGTAATCGCGCAAGACTTCGCCCAGCAAATCGCTGTGATCGGTTTCCAGGGTTTGTGTAAACAGGCTGCCACTGTCGAACGCATGTTCGCGCAACATGCGCTGGCACCAACTGTGGATGGTTGAAACTGCCGCCTCGTCCATCCACTGTGCGGCGATGTCCAGGCGGTTCGCGCACCCGGACCACTGCTCGGGAAGGTACTCCGCGCGAAGCTCCGCGATAAGGCTATCGGGCGCCGGTGTTTCATCGCGAAAAAACCGCGCAGCTTCAGCAAGACGTGTGCGAATACGTTCACGCAATTCTTTGGTCGCCGCATCGGTGAACGTCACAACGAGGATTTGCGGCGGCAACAGTTCACGTCCGAAGCCGCTCGACTCTGCGCCGTGGCCAAGGACCAGGCGCAAATACAGCGCGGAAATGGTGAAGGTCTTGCCGGTCCCGGCACTCGCTTCGATCAATTGGCTGCCGCGCAGGGGAAATGCCAAGGCCAGAGGTTTTGTGGTCATGCGCGCGCCTCCTCGCTGCTCAATGAACGCCAAGGCGCTTCAAGCAGCGGCCGGTACAACGCGTTGCACCAATCCGGGAACGTTTCGTCTGCGGTAAGCGAGTCGAAGTCGGCGAACTGCCGGGCGAGTGCCGGGCTTTCGCGACGCTCGCCGCCGGTAGTCTGGCCATCGCCTTCATAGGCCTTGCGGGCTGCAGCTTGGGCTTTGACCGGATCAGTTTGACCAAGCCATGCGTAGCCGGTCTTCACTGCAATTGGCAGCGGTTGACGCATGCCGGTTTGCCAAGCCATTAACAGGTCGCCCAGAATCCGCAAGGCTGCACCCTCCTCCATTGGACCGAGTAGCAGACTGTCGTCACTGGCCACCAACGCGGTGGTCATCGCCATACCACTGGCGCAGGCAACCAGATGATTGACCCATGGTCGTGTCAGGCGATGCCATTTGCGCGACTTGATTGAACCGATACTGTTGGGGATTGTAGTGACCGATAGCAAACCACCATCCGCACGTTGATGCAGGCCGCTGAGCCAACCTTCCAGGCGCAGCCCCTGCAACTCCAGATTCACTGGCAGAGCGTTGGTGAGCGGCGTTGGCCATAACGCCAAAAGCTGTTGGTAACGCTGCAACAGATCCGGCAACGGTTCGATCAACTCTCGCTGAAGGCATTCGCCGAATCCGGCCATGGGCAGAAGCCCACTGTTTTGCAGACGTATGGCCTGTGCTTCCAGTACCTGGTCAGTGCTATCCAGATGTCCCAGCGCCGCTTCGAGCAAGCTGTCGCTGAGGCTGTAACGTTGCAACGCGTCGAGTACAAATGGCTCTTCATCAGCCAAGGGCACTTCAGCCGCTTCGAAGTACACTTTCAGACGCTGACTGAAGAAATGTCGCACAGGATTACGCAGAAAGTCCTGCAGTTGACCGAGACTCAGCGGCTCTTCCTGAATGTAGGGATCAAGGACCTCGATATCAGTCGACGGCTCACTGGTTTGATGCAGCACCTGCCATTCATTCGCGTAGCTGAACAAATCATCGCCTTCATGAAAGTAGCGGGCGCTGAAGGGTTGCAGTGGATGTTCCTGAGTGATGGCCTCAAGCAGATCTTCGTCGACATCATGCAGTCGCCAACCGCTGGCCAGATGATCTCGCAATTGGCCAATCAGTACCGACGCAGGGCGTTCACTGTTATCGCGAATGCTGCGACCGACCCAGCTGATATAGAGTTGGTCACGTGCCGACAACAGGGCTTCCAACAGCAGATAGCGGTCATCTTCGCGTCGGGAGCGATCGCCAGGGCGGTAGTCACTGCCCATGAGGTCGAAGTCCAGTGGCGGCTGCGCGCGCGGGTAGTCCCCGTCATTCATGCCCAGCAGGCAGACCAGTTTGAACGGGATCGCTCGCATGGGCATCAAGGTGCAGAAGTTAACCGCTCCGGCCAGAAAACGCTGGGACAAGCGCCCCTGATCAAGGCCGGCGAGCCAGGCTTCACGGACCACGGTCAACGGCAGTTCATCATGCAAGCCAACTGACTCGCACGTCTCAAGCCAGGTTTCACGCAGCTCTTCGAGCTGGGCCAACACGTAGTCGTCATGCTCGTTACTGGCCAGGAAAAACAACTGAACCAGTGCGTGCAATCGAAAGCCCCATTGTTTGGGAGCTGCGGGTTGAGAGAGCTCCTGGTGGGCAATCTCCAATGCGTCCAGCAGCGCGACCAAAGGCCCAATGAGCGCGGCATCCAGACCACCGATCTCGTCGTAGGGTTCGATACCCTCGCAAGCACTGGCACTGCCCACGGCATAACCGAGCAGCATCCGTCGCAGGCCGAAACGCCAACTGTTTTGTTCCAGCTCCTCCGGTAGACCGAGACCCGCGCGCTGCTCCGCATTCATGCCCCAGCGGATGCCTGCGCCTTCGATCCAACGGTGCAGGGTCGGCAGATCACGTTCCTCTACACCGAAGCGAGCGCGCAGTGCAGGAACGTCCAGCAGATCGAGGATCTCGCTCACGGGGAAACGGCTGTCGGGTAGTTTGAGCAGATGTTCGATAGCAATCAGTAGCGGATCACGACCACGCTGGCCTTGATCTGCGAGCGTGAAGGGGATGAAACGCGGATCGTGGCGTTCAAGCTGAGCAAATACCGCACGAATATGCGGTGCGTAGCTGTCGATGTCCGGGACCATCACGATCACATCGCGAGGCCTTAACTCCGGATTAGCACTGAAGCGTGCAAGCAACTGGTCGTGGAGGATCTCCACTTCGCGCTGGGCGCTATGGGCAATGTGAAAACGGATCGACTCGTCCTTTGCCGGATCGACAGCTGGCCAGCGCTCGCGAGTCTCGTTCAAGGGACGCAATTCTAGAATGTCGTCCTGCAATTGATTGAGCATGTTCTGTGGCTGGCTATCGCTGAACAGGTCGATACGGCCATCGCGGAATGCCGAGCGATAGCTGTTGGGATCGTCGTAGCTGTCGAGCAGATTGATATAGTCCCGCCCCTGCTTGCCCCACGCCGCCAGTAGTGGATGGGCATGCTGGTGAAGGCTTTGCGGGTCGAGCACAACCGGCATTCCGCTCTTGCGAGCCTGACGCTTGTACTGATGCCGCAACAGATCTTTATCGGCGACGATGTCTGCCCAATGGTGACGACACGGGTTGTGCACGCAAAGCAGAACCTGGCTGAACCGGGCCAGCCCCGCCAGTGCTTCCAGCGCTTGAGCAGGCAGTGAAGAAATCCCAAAAACAATTACCCGTGAAGGCAATCCGCTAGGGACCACGTCGAGGCTGTTGATGCGCTCGATAAACCGTTGATGGACGCCGGCTCGGCTTTGCGCCATGCCTTGTTCACCCACATCCAGCAACAGCGCACGCCACAACTCTGCCTGCCAGCAGTTAGCCGGGGTCAGAGGTTTGGTTTCGCCTCTGCCATTTCGTAATTGATGACGACCTTCTGCCCAGTCTTCGAGCCAATCGGCCCGATACACCTGGTATTGGTCAAACAAATCCGCCAGCCGCTCGGCCAACTGATAGCGTTTGCGTAAATCGGTGTCATGGGTCAGGAAGCGCTGCAGCGGTTCGAAGTGCGGTTGATTGATCAACTGCGGAAGCAGACGCATCAGACGCCAGGTCAAGGGAGCTTTATCGAGCAGGGATTTGACCGGGATTTCGTCACGTCCAAGCACCATGCGATAGAGCTGCCACATGAAGCTACCCGGTAACTGCACGTCGATGGCTGCTGCGATTCCGCAGCCGCCCATGTCATCGTCTTCAGGGTCTTCAGCCAGTGCCAGCTTCAGCCATTGGGCGATGCCGTTGCTCTGTACCAGGGCAATTTCATTTTCCAAGGGAGCCAACGGGTAACGCCGCATCCAGCTGACCACCAGGCTGCGCAACTCGTCCAGGCGATTGCCGTGAACCACCATAAAACCAGCACTGAGGGACGTCGCGTCCGGCATAAAGGCTTCCTTGGGAAAATACAAAAGCTAGGGCCGAACCTTAGCATTGTCGGGAGACTGTGACAGCCGGGAGCCGTCCGGTATTGCTGTGAGAACTTTCCTGCGGACAAAACAAAACCCCTATCTGCATACGCAGATAGGGGTTTCGGAATTTAATCTTGACGATGACCTACTCTCACATGGGGAAACCCCACACTACCATCGGCGATGCATCGTTTC
>NZ_JBIWAM010000031.1:0-8837 GCF_044760065.1 Pseudomonas sp. NPDC098740
TTTAACCTTACCGTTGATAACGCCCTTGACAACTTCTTCGGCTGCGAAGGCTGCTTCCAGAACAATCCAGCATTCAGCGCGCTTGGCTTTTTCACGGGACAGCTTGGTTTCACCAAAGCCGTCTTCAACCGAGTCCAGCGCAACGTGAACTTCGTCACCGACGTTGATAGTCAGTTCGCCAGCATCGTTGTAGAACTGCTCAAGCGGGATGAGTGCTTCAGACTTCAGGCCAGCGTGAACGGTTACCCAGCGAGCTTGGTAATCGATATCAACGATAACACCGGTGATGATGGAGCCTGCCTGAAGGTTCAGGGTTTTTAGGCTTTCTTCAAAGAGTTCCGCAAAGCTTTCGCTCATTTTAATTCCTGAGTATAAGGGCGAAGAATACGCCCATCTCCACATCCCAGACGACGTGGGTTACGTTCATTTAAAGAAACACCACAGGACTATGACTGGTCCCCCAGGGTGTTTCTTGGTCACCCGGCAATATCGCGGAGTGCGATCTCGCTCATGATGCGTTCCAGCACCTGATCGATGGATAATTCCGTGGAATCCAGCTGTATGGCGTCAGCCGCCGGCTTGAGCGGGGCTACCGCTCGCTGGGTGTCACGCTCATCGCGGACACGTATCTCATCTAGCAGACTCGACAGACTAACACCATCGACTTTGCCCTTCAACTGCAAGTATCGACGGCGCGCACGCTCCTCGGCACTGGCAGTGAGGAATATCTTCAGCGGTGCATCCGGGAAAACCACCGTGCCCATGTCGCGACCATCGGCCACCAGACCCGGAGCCTCCTGAAACGCCCGCTGGCGCTGGAGCAGCGCATCACGCACCGCCGGCAGAGCGGCGACCTGGGAAGCCCAGGCGCCAACTTGTTCGTTGCGCAAATCATCAGTGACATCGTCACCTTCGAGAATGATCCGCTGCGGATGACCTTCGGTCGCACCGACGAACTGCACGTCCAGATGAGCGGCCAGCAGCTTCAGCGACTCTTCATTGGTCAGATCGACGCCATGATTACGCGCGGCGAAGGCCAGCAGACGGTACAGCGCACCGGAATCCAGCAGGCACCAGCCCAGGCGCTTGGCCAGAATCCCGGCAATAGTGCCTTTGCCCGAACCGCTAGGCCCGTCGATGGTGATGACCGGTGGCTTGATAATCACGACTGAGCCTCTTGTGCAACACGGATACCGACCTGCGCGCACAGCGCGAGGAAGTTCGGGAACGACGTCGCGACGTTGGCGCAATCATGGATGCGGATCGGCGCAGTGGCGCGCAGCGAAGCCACGCTGAAGGCCATGGCAATCCGGTGATCGCCGTGACCGTGCACTTCGCCGCCGCCGATCTGGCCGCCGTCGATGATGATGCCGTCCGGGGTCGGTTCGCATTTGACGCCCAGCGCCAGCAAGCCATCCGCCATGACCTGAATCCGGTCCGACTCTTTAACCCGCAGCTCTTCGGCGCCGCGTAGGATGGTGCGCCCTTCGGCACAGGCCGCGGCCACGAACAGCACCGGGAATTCGTCGATGGCCAGCGGAACCAGCGCTTCGGGAATCTCGATACCTTTGAGTTTAGCTGCACGTACGCGCAGGTCCGCCACCGGCTCACCGCCGACTTCACGCTGGTTTTCCAGGGTGATATCAGCGCCCATCAGACGCAGAATGTCGATCACGCCGGTACGGGTCGGGTTGATGCCGACGTGTTCGAGCACCAGCTCCGAACCTTCGGCGATCGATGCGGCCACCAGGAAGAACGCGGAAGACGAGATGTCGCCCGGCACTTCAATGTGGGTCGCGGTAAGCTTGTGGCCGGACTCGACCGACGCGGTCGCCCCGTTGACGGAAACCGGGTAGCCGAAGCCACGCAGCATGCGCTCGGTGTGGTCCCGGGTTGGAGCCGGCTCGGTGACTGTGGTCTTGCCTTCGGCGTACAAACCCGCCAGCAGCAGGCAGGATTTAACCTGGGCACTGGCCATCGGCATGGTGTAGGTCAGGCCTTTGAGCTTGTTGCCGCCGCGAATGGTCATCGGCGGACGACCTTCAGCAGCAGTCTCAATCACGGCGCCCATTTCACGCAGCGGATTGGCCACGCGATTCATCGGACGCTTGGACAGCGAAGCATCGCCCGTCAGCGTGCTGTCGAAGTTCTGCGCAGCCAACAGGCCAGACAGCAGACGCATCGAAGTGCCGGAGTTGCCCAGGTAGATCGGGCCCGGCGCGGGCTTCAAGCCATGCAGGCCGACGCCGTGAATGGTCACGCGACCGTGGTGCGGACCTTCGATCACGACGCCCATGTCGCGGAAGGCTTGCAAGGTTGCCAGGGCGTCTTCGCCCTCGAGGAAACCTTCCACTTCGGTGACACCTTCAGCCAGGGAGCCGAGCATGATCGAACGGTGGGAAATCGATTTGTCGCCCGGTACTCGAATCCGCCCAGTCAGGCGGCCACCAGGTTGTGCCAGGAAAATCAGGTCGTTGGAATTCATAGCGTCCACATAAGCCCGGCGGGCCAGGATTTTACTGAAATGTTCGCGGGCAACCCGGGCGCGAGTGAATACGCCCAACAATTGGTGCCCATCCCCTGCATCGACCGCGTCGCGCAAGGCGTCGAGGTCGCTGCGAAATGTATCGAGTGTGCGCAGGACAGCTTCGCGGTTGGCGAGGAAGATGTCGTGCCACATGACCGGGTCGCTACCCGCGATTCTTGTGAAATCGCGGAAACCGCCCGCAGCGTAACGGAAGATCTCAAGGTTTTCATTGCGCTTGGCCAACGAATCGACCAAACCGAACGCCAACAAGTGCGGCAAATGGCTGGTCGCCGCCAACACTTCGTCATGACGCTCGACCTGCATGTGCTCGACATCGGCGCCCAATTCGCGCCACAACCGGTCGACCACTGCCAGGGCTGCCGGATCGGTTTGATCCAGCGGCGTCAGAATCACTTTATGGCGACGGAACAGTTCGGCATTGGAGGCTTCCACCCCGCTCTGCTCGGAACCGGCAATCGGATGCCCCGGCACGAAACGCGCCGGCATGCCGCCAAACGCTTCGGTTGCCGCCCGCACCACATTGCCTTTGGCGCTGCCAACGTCGGTCAGAATTGTTTGCCCCAGGTCCATGCCGGCCAATTGGCCGAGCATTTTTTCCATGGCGAGGATCGGTACGGCCAGCTGAATCACGTCGGCGCCCTGGCATGCAGCGGCCAGGTCTTCTTCGCAGCGATCCACCACACCCAACTCAACCGCCAGTTTGCGCGACTGCGGGTCGAGATCGACCCCGACCACTTCGCGGCACAGGCCGCTTTCACGCAAACCCTTGGCAAACGAACCGCCGATCAGCCCCAGACCGACCACCACCAGGCGACCGATCATAGGTTCAGCAGATTGCAGTGCAGTGACATCAACCACGAGCCAGAACCTTGGTCAGCGCTTCGAGGAAGCGGCTGTTCTCCGCCGGCAAACCGATGGTGATGCGCAAGTGGTTCGGCATGCCGTAATTGGCCACCGGACGTACGATCACGCCTTCGCGCAGCAAGCCTTGGAAGACCGGCGCCGCAACACGGCCCAGATCGACGCAGATGAAGTTGCCCTTGGACGGAATCCAGATCAACCCCAGCTCACGGAAACCCGCTTCCAGCTGCTGCATGCCAGACTCGTTCAGGCGACGGCTTTCAGCCAGGTAATCGGTGTCTTGCAGCGCAGCGCACGCAGCGGCCAGGGCCAGGCTGTTAACGTTGAACGGCTGACGCACACGGTTCAGTACATCCGCCACCACCGCAGTGGACAAGCCATAACCGACCCGCAATGACGCCAAACCGTAGGCCTTGGAGAACGTGCGCGAAACCAGCAGGTTTGGGTAAGCCGCCAGATAGTCCAGGCCATCCGGCAAGTCGCTGCCTTCGGCGTATTCGATGTAGGCCTCGTCCAGCACGACCAGCACGTGTTCTGGTACGTCCTGCAGGAATTCGTCCAGCGCCTCGGCGCCGAACCAGGTCCCGGTCGGGTTGTTCGGGTTGGCGATGAACACCACGCGGGTATCAGCATCGATCGCGGCCAGCATGGCCGACAGATCATGACCCCAGTCTTTGGCCGGGATCACTTTGGCCTGGGCGCCAACGGCTTGGGTGACGATCGGATAGACCGCAAACGCGTGCTCGCTGAACACGGCGTTCAGACCCGGCGCCAGATAGGCACGGGCGACCAGTTCCAGAATGTCGTTGGAACCGTTGCCCAGCGTCACCTGATTGAGCTCGACGCGGCACTGATCGGCCAGCAAGGTCTTGAGCGCAAAACCGTTGCCGTCCGGATAACGGGTCAGCTCGGCCAATTCTTCGCGAATCGCCGCCAGAGCCTTGGGGCTGGCGCCCAACGGGTTTTCGTTGCTGGCCAGTTTGACGATGCTGGCCGGATCGATGTTCAGCTCGCGCGCCAGTTCGTCCACGGGCTTGCCCGGAACGTAAGGCGAAAGTTGTTGCACGCCCGGCTGTGCCAGAGCGAGGAAGTCACCACTCATTTGCTACCGCCCTTAGAGAACTGCTTTCGGGTAGGAACCCAGCACTTTGAGTGCCACTGCTTCCTGACTGATCTTTTCCAACACACCTTTGACCAGTGGGTCGCGGTGGTGGCCGACGAAGTCGATGAAGAACACGTAGGTCCATTTACCGCTGCGCGAAGGACGCGTCTCGATTCGCGTCAGGTCGATGCCGTTGTCATGGAACGGCACCAGCAACTCGTGAAGAGCGCCGGGCTTGTTGCTCATGGAGACGATGATCGAAGTCTTGTCGTCGCCAGTCGGCGGCACTTCCTGGCTGCCGATCATCAGGAACCGCGTGGAGTTGTCCGGACGATCCTCGATTTTCTCGGCCAGACGGGTCAACCCGTACAAGCCTGCGGCCATGTCGCCGGCAATTGCCGCCGAGTTCCACTCACCCTTAACCCGTTTGGCCGCTTCGGCGTTGCTGGACACTGCCACGCGCTCGACATTCGGGTAATGGGCGTCCAGCCACTTGCGGCACTGGGCCAGGGACTGGGCGTGGGAATAGATGCGGCTGATGCTGTCGGTCTTGGTGTTTTCACCGACCAACAGGTGGTGGTGAATCCGCAACTCGACTTCGCCACAGATCACCATGTCGTGTTCGAGGAAGCTGTCGAGGGTGTGGTTGACCGCGCCCTCGGTAGAGTTTTCCACCGGGACCACGCCAAAGTTCACCGCACCGGCCGCCACTTCACGGAACACTTCGTCGATCGCAGCCATCGGCTTGCTGATCACCGCGTGGCCGAAGTGCTTCATGGCCGCCGCTTGGGTGAAGGTGCCTTCAGGGCCGAGGTATGCCACTTTCAGCGGCTGCTCGAGGGCCAGGCACGAGGACATGATTTCGCGGAACAACCGCGCCATCTCTTCGTTGCCCAGCGGCCCCTGGTTGCGCTCCATGACACGCTTGAGCACCTGAGCTTCACGCTCAGGACGATAGAACACCGGCACTTCGCCTTCGGCCAGCGAGGCCATCTTTACTCGCGCAACTTCCTGGGCGCAGCGTGCGCGCTCACTGATCAGCTCCAGGACTTTCTCGTCCAGGGCATCAATGCGCAGGCGCAGTGCCTTGAGTTCTTGCTCAGACATTAGCCGTGTTCCTTCTCGAACTCTGCCATGTACGAAATCAGTGCGTTGACCGCAACGATGTCGACGGCGTTATAGATGGAGGCACGCATGCCACCCACGGAACGGTGACCCTTGAGGTTCAACAGGCCACGCTCTTCGGCACCGGTCAGGAATGGCTTGTCGAGTCGGTCGTCAGCCAGGCGGAACGGCACGTTCATCCACGAGCGATCCGATTTGTTGATCGGGTTGCTGTACAAGCCGCTGGCGTCGATGAAGTCGTACAGCGTGCGCTGTTTCACTTCGTTGAGCTTGCCGATGGCTTCAACACCACCCTGCTCTTTCAGCCACTCGAATACCAGACCCGAGAGGTACCAGGCCAGGGTTGGCGGGGTGTTGTACATCGAGCCGTTGTCGGCCGCGACCTTGTAGTTGAGCATGGTCGGGCACAGGGAACGGGCGTGACCCAGCAGGTCTTCGCGAACGATGTTGACGACGATGCCACTCGGGCCGATGTTTTTCTGGGCACCGGCGTAGATCATGCCGAAGCGTGAGACATCCATCGGACGCGAAAGAATGTCCGAGGACATGTCGGCGACCAGAGGGACATCACCGGTTTCCGGGATCCACTGGAACTCCAGGCCGCCAATGGTTTCGTTCGGCGCGTAGTGAACGTAGGCCGCGTCTTTGGACAGGTTCCATTCGTTCTGGCCGGGAATAGCGAAATAGTCGTAAGGCTTGGCAGTCGCGGCAACGTTGACGTGGCCGTAACGCGAGGCTTCTTCGATGGCTTTCTGCGACCAGATACCGGTGTCGATATAGTCGGCGGTGCCGCTTTCCGGCAACAGGTTCAGAGGAATCTGAGCAAATTGCTGGCTGGCGCCACCTTGCAGAAACAGCACTTTGTAGTTCGAGGGGATATTCAGCAGATCACGCAGATCCTGCTCGGCCTTGGTGGCGATGGACACGAACTCATCACTGCGATGGCTCATTTCCATGACCGACAGGCCCTTGCCGTGCCAATCAAGGAGTTCACCCTGGGCGCGCTGCAGGACAGCTTCGGGAAGTGCCGCAGGACCGGCACAGAAGTTATAGGCTCTCTTGCTCACATCCAATCTCGCTCTGATTTGGTGGTAATCACGCAATAAATAATCAGCGACACAGACCTTATTTGGAACAAGCTTTTGTGGGAGCTGGCTTGCCTGCGATTGCATCACCGCGGTGCACAAGACACACCGCAGCGCCTGCATCGCGGGCAAGCCCGGCTCCCACAAAAGCCCTTTCACACAGGATCTTCGTGGGTGTCGATATTTTCAACAGGGACAAACAACAAGGGGGCGAATTCTCATCCGCCCCCTGTCTGTCCGCTTACTCCTGCGGTTCTTCGTCGGCTGCGGCGTCGAGTTGCTGGTCTTCGACAACGTCGTCGATCACGACTTCACCGTCGAACACTGCACCCTCTTCACCTTCTTCCAGCTCTTCCCCTTCGACTTCCGACGGTTCCTGAACCCGCTCCAGACCTACCAGCGTTTCATCGCTGGCCAGTTTGATGAGGGTCACGCCCTGGGTGTTACGACCCAGACTGGAGACTTCGTCGACACGAGTACGCACCAAGGTGCCCTGGTCGGAAATCAGCATGATTTCCTCACCGTCGAGCACCTGGACTGCACCGACCAGACGGCCGTTACGGTCGTTGCTGACCATGGCGATAACGCCCTGACCACCACGTTTGTACTCAGGGAACTCGGTGATCGCCGTGCGCTTGCCGAAACCACGGGCCGAAGCGGTGAGGATCTGGCTGCCTTCTTCCGGGATCAGCATGGAAATCAGCTTCTGGCCTTCCGGCAGACGCATGCCGCGGACACCGCGAGCGGTACGGCCCATGGCGCGTACGTCGGTTTCCTTGAAGCGAGTGACCTTGCCGCCGTCGGAGAACAGCATGACTTCGCGTTCGCCATCGGTAATGGCGGCAGAAATCAGTACGTCACCTTCATCCAGCTCCAGCGCGATCAGACCGACGCTGCGTTGACGGCTGAAGGATTCCAGCGGGGTCTTCTTCACGGTGCCTTTGGCAGTGGCCATGAAGATGAAGTGACCTTCGGTGTATTCGTCGACCGGCAACATGGTGGTGATGTATTCATCACTGTCCAGCGGCAGCAGGTTGACCAGCGGACGACCACGGGCAGCGCGGGAAGCTTCCGGGATTTCGTAGGTTTTCAGCCAGTACACTTTGCCTTTGCTGGAGAACAGCAGCAGCGTGGTGTGGCTGTTGGCGACCAGCAGGTGAGCGATGTAGTCCTCATCCTTCACGCCAGTAGCCGATTTGCCTTTACCGCCACGACGCTGAGCCTGGTACGCAGCCAATGGCTGGGTCTTGGCGTAGCCACCGTGGGAAATGGTCACGACGCGTTCTTCTTCCGGGATCATGTCACCCAGGGTCAGGTCGAGACGGGCATCGAGAATCTCGGTGCGGCGCACGTCGCCGTATTCGGCGCGGATCACTTCCAGCTCTTCGCGGATCACTTCCATCAGGCGCGTGGCGCTGCTGAGGATGCGGATCAGCTCGCCGATCTGGTTGAGGATCTCTTGATACTCGGCCAGCAGCTTTTCGTGTTCCAGGCCGGTCAGGCGGTGCAGACGCAGTTCCAGAATGGCTTGCGCCTGCTCTGGCGACAGGAAGTACTTGCCTTCACGCAGACCGTATTGCGGGTCCAGGGTCTCTGGACGGCACGAGTCGGCACCGGCACGCTCAACCATCGCGACCACGGCGGAAGATTCCCACGCAGTCTTGATCAGCGCTTCCTTGGCTTCCGACGGCGTTGGCGAAGCCTTGATCAGGGCGATGACCGGGTCGATGTTCGACAGGGCAACCGCTTGACCTTCCAGAATGTGGCCACGTTCGCGCGCTTTACGCAGTTCGAACACGGTGCGGCGGGTAACGACTTCGCGACGGTGACGAACGAAGGCTTCCAGCAGGTCCTTGAGGTTCAGGATCCGCGGACGGCCGTCGATCAGCGCGACGATGTTGATACCGAACACCGCTTGCAGCTGGGTCTGGGCGTAGAGGTTGTTGAGGATCACCTCAGGCACTTCGCCTCGACGCAGCTCGATCACAACGCGCATACCGTCCTTGTCGGACTCGTCGCGCAGTTCGGTGATGCCTTCGAGCTTCTTCTCTTTTACCAGCTCGGCGATCTTCTCGATCAGACGAGCCTTGTTCAGCTGGTAAGGGAGTTCGGTGAG
>NZ_JBIWAM010000031.1:8847-66124 GCF_044760065.1 Pseudomonas sp. NPDC098740
CTGCCGGCGCGACCGTTGATGATCGCGGCGGTCGGGAAGTCCGGACCGGGGATGTATTGCATCAGCTCATCGATGGTCAACTCAGGGTTGTCGATGAGTGCCAGGCAACCGTCGATGACTTCACCGAGGTTGTGCGGCGGGATGTTGGTCGCCATGCCCACGGCGATACCGCTGGAGCCGTTGACCAACAGGTTGGGAATACGGGTCGGCATGACCGCCGGGATCATTTCGGTGCCGTCGTAGTTCGGCACCCAGTCCACGGTTTCTTTGTGCAGGTCAGCCAGCAGCTCGTGCGCCAGCTTGGTCATGCGCACTTCGGTGTATCGCATGGCGGCGGCGTTGTCGCCGTCCACGGAACCGAAGTTGCCTTGACCGTCTACCAGCAGGTAGCGCAGCGAGAATGGCTGCGCCATCCGAACGATGGTGTCGTACACCGCGGTATCACCGTGAGGGTGATACTTACCGATCACGTCACCGACAACACGGGCAGATTTCTTGTACGGCTTGTTGAAGTCGTTGCCCAGCTCGCTCATCGCGAACAGCACACGCCGGTGCACGGGCTTCAAGCCATCGCGCGCATCCGGCAGTGCCCGCCCGACAATTACGCTCATCGCGTAGTCGAGGTAGGACTGCTTCAGCTCGTCTTCGATATTGACCGGGAGGATTTCTTTGGCCAGTTCGCCCATGAGAAGCCTGATTCCTTTTTCTGGTGAAACTTCGTCACATCCATATGGGACGAACGAAGCTCGCCGCTGCAGGCTGAGTGCCATGCACCGACTTACGACAAATCAACGAGTTATGCCATGGATCTGCGCAGTAAAGGCAGCCACATCGGGCTACCTTGGAAACCGCCGGATGTTATCACAAGAGCCGCCACGCACCTATCCCCCTGATGCGCATGGAGCATAGTTAGTTGACCGGTGACAGGCTTGAAGGGGACGAGAGAGGCTTAGAGCCTTTTCGGATGAAGAATCAAGGCCTGAATCTGGCTGATTTGTTGACTTTCAGGGCCTCATCGCGAGCAAGCTCGCTCCCACAGGGGATTGCTGTATGTCTGAGATTTCCGGCAAAACGCAGATCCCTTGTGGGAGCGAGCTTGCTCCGCGATGGCAATCTATCTGACGCCAGAGATCATCAATGCAGACGCTTGCGACACATCAACTGCGCCATTTTCGCGGTGTCCGGGCGCTCGACGATGCCTTTTTCGGTGACGATCGCATCGATCAAATCCGCCGGGGTCACGTCGAACACCGGGTTGAACGCATCGACATCCGCCCCGACCCGCTTGCCGCCGACTTCCAGCAACTCGCGACCATCGCGTTCTTCAATCGGGATGTCATCACCGCTGGCCAGGTTCATGTCGATGGTCGAACTCGGCGCCACCACCATGAAACGCACGCCGTGGTGCATGGCGTTCACCGCCAGCTGATAAGTGCCGATCTTGTTGGCCACGTCGCCATTGGCGGTGATCCGGTCAGCGCCGACGATTACCCAGGTAATGCCCTTGGTCTTCATGATGTGGGCGGCGGCGGAGTCGGCATTGAGCGTCACGGGAATGCCTTCGTTGGCCAGCTCCCATGCAGTCAGCCGCGAACCTTGCAGCCATGGACGGGTTTCGTCGGCATAGACGCGCTCGACCATGCCTTCAATGAAAGCGCCACGAATGACGCCAAGTGCCGTGCCAAAGCCGCCGGTGGCCAGAGCGCCGGTGTTGCAGTGGGTCAGAATCGCCTGGGCGTTGCCCTGGTGCTTGCGAATCAGTTCCACGCCCAGTTGCGCCATGGTCAGGTTGGCTTCGCGATCACTCTCGTGAATGGCGATAGCTTCCGCCTCCAGCACCGCCAGCGGATCGGCGTGATGTTTCAGACGCTCAAGCCGGTCGCGCATGCGGCCCAGGGCCCAGAACAGGTTGACTGCGGTCGGACGAGAATCGGCCAGCAGCGCGAAATCCTCTTCCAGCGCCGCCTGCCAGTCACCGCCTTCGGCAAACCGCGCGCGGGCCGCCAGCACAACACCATAGGCGGCACTGATGCCAATCGCCGGCGCGCCGCGCACCACCATCGAACGAATGGCCTCGGCCACGCCAGCAGCGCTGGTGTAGGCGATCCAGGTTTCCTCGAACGGCAAAATACGCTGATCCAGCAGGTAAAGGGCGCCATCACGCCAATCGATGGCCTTCACCTTCTCCGCAGCCAACAGTCGATCGCGCATCCCTCACCCCGCACTCATGAACAAAAGCCGTCGATTATAGCGATCCCCCTGCGAAGACGCTCGGGTATACTTCGCCATCCTTTACAAAAGCTCTGGAACCGACTCTCGATGCCGAACACTGCCGCTGCGCTCGACTTGCTATTGCTGCCGACCTGGCTGGTACCCGTCGAACCCGCTGGCGTTGTCCTCAAAGAGCACGCCCTGGGCATCCGCGACGGACGCATCGTATTCATTGGCCCACGTTCGGCTGCGCTGAAGCTTGACGCAACCGAAGTCCGCGAACTGCCGGACATGTTGCTCTGCCCTGGCTTGATCAATGCCCACGGGCATGCGGCGATGACACTGTTCCGTGGCCTGGCCGATGATCTGCCCCTGATGACCTGGCTGGAAAACCACATCTGGCCGGCCGAAGCCAAGTGGGTCGATGAAGCTTTCGTACGTGATGGCACTGACCTGGCGATCGCCGAGCAGATCAAAGGTGGCATCACCTGCTTCTCTGACATGTATTTCTTCTCGAAGGTTGCCAGCGAGCGCGTCCATAACAGCGGCATTCGCGCGCAAATCGCCATTCCGATCCTCGATTTCCCGATTCCGGGCGCCAGCACGGCGGATGAAGCCATTCGTCAGGGCGTCGAACTGTTCAACGATCTCAAGCACCACGAGCGTATCAAAGTCACCTTCGGCCCCCATGCACCCTACACCGTGGGCGACGAGAACCTGGAGAAAATCCGGGTGATCGCCGAAGAACTGGACGCCTCGATCCATATGCACGTGCATGAAACGGCTTATGAAGTGCAGCAGTCCGTCGAGCAGCGCGGCGAACGCCCATTGGCCCGACTTGGGCGCCTGGGTTTGTTGGGGCCGCGCTTCCAGGCCGTCCACATGACTCAGATCAGCGACGAAGACCTGGTGTTGCTGGTAGAAAGCAACACCAACGTGATTCATTGCCCGGAATCCAACCTGAAGCTGGCCAGCGGGTTCTGCCCGGTGGAGCGCTTGTGGCAGGCTGGCGTCAATGTGGCGGTCGGCACCGATGGCTCGGCCAGCAACAATGACCTGGACCTGCTCGGCGAAACCCGCACCGCCGCCTTGCTGGCCAAAGCCGTCGCCGGCTCGGCCACTGCGCTGGATGCCCATCGCGCCCTGCGCATGGCCACGCTCAACGGTGCCCGTGCGCTGGGGATAGAGGCTGACGTCGGTTCGCTGGAAGTCGGCAAAGCCGCGGACATCGTGGCGTTCGACCTCTCCGGCCTGGCGCAGCAACCGGTCTACGACCCGGTTTCGCAGCTTATATATGCCACCGGCCGTGACTGCGTGAAACACCTTTGGGTCGCCGGCAAGCAACTGCTCGACGACCGTCGCCTGACTCGCCTGGATGAAGAACAGCTCTGCGCCACCGCCAAGGCCTGGGGCCAGCGCATCAGCGGCCATACCGAATCGTAAGCACCCCGGACTCACCACCGGGGCAACAGGATTTTTCAAGTTTTAGAGGACTTAACCATGAGCAACGTCGACTACGCCGAAATCGCCAAATTCGAAGCCCTGGCCCATCGCTGGTGGGACCGCGAAAGCGAGTTCAAACCGCTGCACGACATCAACCCGCTGCGGGTCAACTGGATTGACGAGCGGGTCAACCTGGCCGGCAAGAAAGTCCTCGACGTCGGTTGCGGCGGCGGCATCCTCAGCGAAGCCATGGCCCAGCGCGGTGCCACCGTGATGGGCATCGACATGGGCGAAGCGCCGTTGGCGGTCGCGCAACTGCATCAACTGGAATCCGGCGTGAGCGTCGAATACCGGCAGATCACCGCCGAAGCCCTGGCTGAAGAAATGCCCGAGCAGTTCGACGTGGTCACGTGCCTGGAAATGCTCGAGCACGTGCCGGACCCATCCTCGGTGATCCGCGCCTGTTTCCGCATGGTCAAACCCGGCGGCCAGGTGTTCTTCTCCACCATCAACCGCAACCCGAAGGCGTACCTGTTCGCCATCGTCGGCGCGGAATACATCATGAAGCTGCTGCCGCGCGGCACCCATGACTTCAAGAAATTCATCCGCCCGTCCGAGCTCGGCGCCTGGAGCCGCATGGCCGGCCTGACCGTCAAGGACATCATCGGCCTGACCTACAACCCGCTGACCAAGCACTACAAACTGGCCTCCGACGTGGACGTCAACTACATGATCCAGACCCTGCGGGAGGAGTAAGCCGATGCGTATCAGAGCAGTTCTTTTCGACATGGACGGCACCCTGCTCGACACCGCGCCGGACTTCATTGCGATCTGTCAGGCGATGCGTGCCGACCGCGGCCTGCCGCCAATGAACGACAAACACATTCGCGACGAGATTTCCGGTGGCGCCAAGGCGATGGTCGCCGTGACCTTCTCCATGGACCCGGAATCACCGGGTTTCGAGGAATTGCGCCTGGAGTTCCTGGAGCGCTACCTCGCCGGTTGTGCGGTTCACAGCAAACTCTTCGACGGCATGGGCGAACTGCTGGCCGACATCGAGAAGGCCAACCTGATCTGGGGCGTGGTCACCAACAAGCCGCTGCGGTTCGCTGAACCGATCATGCAACAGCTTGGCCTGGCCGAGCGCTCGGCGCTGTTGATCTGCCCGGACCATGTGAAGAACAGCAAACCGGACCCCGAGCCGTTGATCCTGGCGTGCAAGATGCTCGACCTGGACCCGGCCAGCGTGCTGTTTGTGGGTGATGACTTGCGTGATATCGAATCCGGTCGCGATGCCGGCACCAAGACGGCCGCCGTGACCTATGGCTACATTCATCCAGACGATAACCCGCGGCATTGGGGCGCGGATGTGGTGGTCGATCATCCGCTGGAGTTGCGCAAGGTGCTGGATAGTGCGCTGTGTGGGTGCTGAAAATCGATTTCAAGCTTCGGGTATGTGGCGTGAATGCTGACGCCTTCGCGGGCAAGCCCGCTCCCACAGGGTTCTGGTGGCGAATACAAATTGTGTAAACACCCTCGACTCTTGTGGGAGCGGGCTTGCCCGCGATTGGCCGCGCCGCGATCTGTCTTCTGTTTTTGTGAGGTTTCTTATGTTTGATTATTCCGCCCGCCCAGAATTGCTCAAGGACCGGGTCATCCTGGTCACCGGCGCTGGCCGTGGCATCGGCGCTGCCGCCGCAAAAACCTTCGCCGCACACGGCGCCACCGTGCTGCTGCTGGGCAAGACCGAAGCCAACCTGACTCAGATCTACGACGAAATCGAAGCCGCCGGCCATCCACAACCGGCCGTGATCCCGTTCAACCTGGAAACCGCCCTGCCCCATCAATACGATGAGCTGGCAGCGATGATCGAAACCGAATTCGGCCATCTCGACGGTTTGCTGCACAACGCGTCGATCATTGGCCCGCGTACGCCGATCGAGCAGCTGTCCGGCGAAAACTTCATGCGGGTCATGCAAGTCAACGTCAACGCCATGTTCATGCTCACCAGCACCCTGTTGCCGCTGCTCAAGCTGTCCCAGGACGCTTCGGTGGTGTTCACCTCCAGCAGCGTCGGCCGCAAGGGTCGTGCGTATTGGGGCGCTTACGGCGTGTCCAAGTTCGCCACCGAAGGTTTGATGCAAACCCTGGCCGACGAAGTCGACACCGTGGCACCGGTGCGTTCCAACAGCATCAACCCGGGCGCCACCCGCACCAGCATGCGCGCCCAGGCTTATCCCGGTGAAAACCCGCTGAACAACCCGACGCCCGAGGAGATCATGCCGGTCTACCTCTACCTGATGGGTCCGGACAGCACCGGCATCAACGGCCAGGCGTTCAACGCTCAGTAACGCCTGCGCATTGCTTTTGTGCTGCGACGGCTTCCCGTCGCGGCACTCAAAGTGCGCCACAACCACACTGATGCAAGTCAAACAACTGTCACCGCGTTCGGAAAAATATTTTAAACAACTATCAACCTATTGATTTATAACGCTTTATATTCGACTGAACTGAATGGCACGACTTTCGCTCTAAATTTGCTCAGACACGCAGTGTGAAAGCAATCGGGCGGACGCCATATGAAATCACCTTCCCAGACCAACGCAATTGACTTCGATGTTGCCAAATTGCAACGCCTGGGTCTTGGTCAGCAGCCTCCCCTTCGGGAGCGGCCTGTCAACGTCGCGCAACTGCGCCAGAAGCTGAGCCTGCAGCTGCAAACCAGTCTTGAGCCGCAACGCATTCTCGGGCTCTTCTTTCGTGAAATTCAGCGACTTGTACCGCTCGACACCTTGATCTATCAGCACAAGGCCAGCGACTTGCGCCTGGAGTTCGGCCAGCGCGGCCATCATTCGATCAGCTACAGCCTCAGCCATGAAGGCGAGCACCTGGGTGACTTGGTATTCCGCCGCAATCAGCGGTTCAGTGAACAGGAACAGTGCAACCTTGAGTCGCTGCTGTCCGCATTGATGTATCCGATGCGCAATGCCCTGCTCTACCGCGCCGCCACCCAAAGCGCCTTGCGCGATCCGCTCACGGACACCGGCAACCGCATCGCCATGGATCAGACCCTGCAACGGGAAATCGAGATGGCGCGTCGGCATCTGCAACCCTTGTCGCTGCTGATGCTGGACATCGATCACTTCAAACACATCAACGACAACCACGGACACAGCGCCGGCGATGACGTGCTCAAGGCCGTCGCAGCCTCGATCAAAAGCCAGTTGCGCAACGTGGACATGGTTTTCCGGTTTGGTGGCGAGGAGTTCCTGATCCTGCTGTCCAACACGAGTCGTGAGGCGGCAGCCATGGTCGGCGAACGGCTACGATTTGCAGTGCAGGCAGAGGAATATTCGGCCGACGGCCATGCGATCGATCTGACGGTCAGCCTTGGCTGCTCGACGCTACTGCCCGGCGAGTCTGCCGAGAGCCTGTTGCGACGGGCCGACAGTGCGTTGTATGTGGCCAAGCGCGAGGGACGTAACCGGTTGGCGATGGCGGGCTAACATGCGCCAGAGCGGGCTCGCTGGTGCAGCGGCCCGCAACGAATGGGGAATTAGCGGGTAGCGCCGCGTAGCTCCCCCACCAAACCTTGCAGTCTGGCCGGTTCTGCCACTTCAACCGACACCGCAGGCCCTGCCACCAGCGTCACCCGTGACCACAACCGGCGAAACACGCCCTTTTGCGGATCGCGGCTGAAGAAACTCCCCCACAAACCCTGCAATGCCAATGGAATCACCGGCACCGGCGTCTGTTCGAGAATCCGCGTCAGCCCGCCCTTGAACTCGTTGATCTCGCCATCCGCGGTCAATTTACCCTCAGGGAAGATGCACACCAACTCGCCGTCCTTCAGATACTGATCAATGCGCGTGAACGCTTTTTCGTAGATCTGAATGTCTTCCTGACGCCCCGCGATCGGAATGGTCCCGGCCGTGCGAAAGATAAAGTTCAGCACTGGCAAGTTGTAGATCTTGTAATACATCACAAAGCGAATCGGCCGACGCACCGCGCCGCCAATCAGCAAGGCATCGACGAAGGACACGTGATTACACACCAGCAACGCCGCGCCTTCATCGGGAATCAGCTGCAGATTGCGATGTTCCACGCGGTACATGGAATGGCTGAGCAGCCAGATCATGAAGCGCATGCTGAACTCGGGGACGATGCTGAAGATGTAGGCGTTGACGCCGATGTTCAGCAGCGACACCACCAGGAACAGCTGCGGGATCGACAGTTTGACCATGCTCAGCAAGACGATCGAGACAATCGCCGAGACCACCATGAACAGCGCGTTGAGAATATTGTTGGCGGCAATCACCCGCGCCCGCTCGTTCTCGGGAGTACGTGACTGAATCAGCGCGTACAGCGGCACGATGTAGAAACCGCCGAATACCCCAAGCCCCAGAATGTCGATCAACACCAGCCAGGCGTGGCCAAAACCCAGGACTTCGATCCAGCCATGGCCGGTAACGCTGTCCGGAATTCCACCGGAATGCCACCACAGCAGCAAACCAAACACCGTCAGACCGAAAGAGCCGAACGGCACCAGACCGATCTCGACTTTGCGGCCGGACAGTTTCTCGCAAAGCATCGAACCGAGCGCGATGCCGACCGAGAACACCGTAAGAATCAGCGTCACCACGGTTTCGTCGCCGTGCATCCACTCCTTGGCATAGGCCGGGATCTGCGTCAGATAAATCGCCCCGACAAACCAGAACCACGAGTTGCCGACAATCGAGCGTGACACCGCTGGCGTCTGCCCCAAGCCCAGTTTCAACGTGGCCCAGGACTGGCTGAAAATGTTCCAGTTCAGACGCATTTCCGGGGAGGCGGCCGCAGCCCGTGGAATGCTGCGGCTGGCCAGATAGCCGAGCACCGCAACACCGATGATCGCCGTGGAGACGATCGGCGCGTAATTACTGGAGGACATCATGATCCCGGCACCGATGGTCCCGGCGAGGATCGCCAGGAAGGTGCCCATTTCCACGAGGCCGTTGCCACCCACCAACTCTTCGTCACGCAAGGCCTGGGGCAGGATCGAGTATTTCACCGGCCCGAACAGCGCCGAGTGCGTGCCCATGGCAAACAGCGCCACCAGCATCAGCCACAGGTGATCGAACATGAAACCGACCGCACCTACCGCCATGATGGCGATTTCCCCGAGCTTGATCAGACGGATCAGCGCGTCCTTGGCGAACTTTTCACCGAACTGCCCGGCCAATGCCGAGAACAGGAAGAACGGCAGGATGAACAGTAGCGCACACAGGTTGACCCAAATCGAGCGGTCACCGTCGATAGTCAACTTGTAGAGAATGGCGAGAATCAGCGACTGCTTGAAGATGTTGTCGTTGAACGCCCCGAGCGACTGTGTGACGAAGAACGGCAGGAAGCGCCGGGTGCGAAGCAAGGTGAACTGTGAGGGGTGACTCATCTTCCATGTGTCCCTGATGTTGGGTAGAGAGTGGCTGGATGCAGTTATTGGAATATCGAACGACGATCCAGGCCACACATTACCTAAAACTTGCAGGTTATTTCTTTAATCCTGCAATGCACGGCGAGACAAACAACTCGCCCCGCCAGGCGCCCTGCACTGTCCGTTTGGCGACGATCAGCCACATCACCGTCAGCAACACCACCAGCACGCAGCCGACGGCACTGAAAAACGTCAGGTTCAAGGTGCTGGCCAGTTTCAACGTCGCAAGGGAATAGACGCCCAACGGGAAGGTGAAACCCCACCAGCCAAGATTGAACGGGATGCCGACGCGCAAGTAACGCAGGGTGATGAGCACCGCGATCAGCATCCACCACAGACCAAAACCCCACAGGGTGATCCCGGCCACCAACCCCAGCCCGGCGGCGATTTCACCGATGCCCGGCAGACCGTTGGCTGCAAAGATCGCCGGCGCGTCGGCGCCCAGCAGCAACATGCCCAGCGCCCCGGTGCCGATCGGGCCGAGCGCGAGCCAGCTGGAGGCGGCCATGTTTTCATGGGGCAATTTATGCAGCGCCATGCGCAGCAACAGAATGGTCAGAATGCTGAACGCCACCGGTAAGGAAAATGCCCAAAGCACGTAGCTGGTCACCAGCACCACCAGTTGCGAATGGGCATCGGCCAGGTGCGGCGCCAACAGACCACCGCTGGCGGCCGCCACTTCCGCCGCCACCACCGGCAACAGCCAGACGGCAGTCATCTGGTCGATGCTGTGTTCCTGACGGGTAAACATCATGTAGGGAATCAGCACGCCGCACGCCACAGACATCGCCACATCCAGCCACCACAGCACCTCGGCGACATGAATCACGCCCTCGCCCCAACGCGGCAAACCGAACAAGAGAACGCCATTAATGATGGTCGCCAGGCCCATGGGGATGGTGCCGAAAAACATCGAGACCGTGGAGTGGCCGAAAATCCGCCGTGCCTCGTGAAAAAAAAGCGCCCAACGCGCCGCGTATATCGCAGTGAACAAAACGAACAGGACGATATTGAACAGCCAAAGGGCTTCGGCAATCACGTGCAAACCGGCATTTGCGCCAGGCAGCTGCGCCAGTGCCAACGCCAGCACACCGGTGCCCATGGTGGCGGCGAACCAGTTCGGCGTGAACTGGCGGATGACTTCACGCGGATGCTGCAAATGACTGAAGGGTTTGAAACCGGCTGGGGCGGTGTTGGGGCATGTCATGGTGAACTCCTGTCCTCTGTTGAGGTGGAGCTCATGGTAGGTCCGAATCGAATATCGATATAACGGGTAATATCTCTAACTGTTATCTGTTTTGCAGATATGGCGTCAAACGCTGCCTTCAGTTTCGATCACCAGGATTCTTGCCGCACCCTGCGGATGGGCAACGTGTTCGGTACCGACGTCGGCATAGAAGATATCGCCTACACCCAACATCACTTCTTTCTCCTGACCTGCTTCGCGATAACGCATCTGCACTTGACCATCCAGCACCACGAACACTTCTTGCCCCTCATTGATGTGCCATTTATAGGGCTGATCGGTCCAGTGCAAACGCGTGGTGATGCCGTTCATGTTGGCGATATCCAAAGCGCCCCAGGCACGGTCAGCGGTGAAGGATTTGCTGCGGATGATTTTCATGCGTCGGTCCGTCGAAAGGTATGGCGGTGCCAAGGCTAGCGGTCATCGAACATCGACGCCACATACTTTCATGGACTGCTGACGCATCAACGCGAACAAAGCGCCGACCGAGAGAATAATCAGCACCGCGCCGTAACCATCGGTGGTGGCCACCAGCCCGAAGGTCCGGGTCAAGTTTCCGGCCAGCAACGACGGCAAGCAGAACGCCAGATAACTGAGCACGTAGTAAGCCGACATTAACCCTGCCCGCTCATGGGCCAAGGCCAGCGGCACGACGCTGCGCAACGCACCGAGGAAACCGGCACCGAAACCGCATCCGGCCACCAGCGTGCCGACGAAAAACAGAGTCAGGCTGGCGCTGTGCACCGCCATCAGAATCAGCGCGACGCCGGCGGGCAGCAGGCTGCCGCCTAATCGCAAAACCTTGTCGGCCGGCCGATCACGCAGGGTGTAGATCATCAACGCGCCGGTCACCGTCAACACCGCCACCGTCGCACCGCCAATCAGATTTGAGGGCGATCCGGTGGCCGTGCGCACCAGAGACGGCGCCAAAGAAGCGTAAAAACCACCGAGCGCCCAGACCGCGATGTTGATCGGCAGCACCAGCCACAACGCACGCCGCGCCTGGATCGGCACATGCAGGGTCGGGCGCAGCGAGGCCCAGGCTCCCGGCTGGGGACTGACGCTTTCCGGCAAACGCCAGACGAACAGCGCTTGCATCACGAACAGCGCGAACAACACCCAATAGGTCAATTGCAACGGCAGTGGTGCGAACTGGGCCAACAAGCCGCAGCCCATGGCACCCGCCGCCATGCCCAGCAACGGCGCGACACTGTTGACCAGCGAACCTTGCTGGCGATCGGTGTCCAACAGCGCCGCACTCAGTACAGCAGTGGCCATCCCCGTAGCAAAACCCTGAAGCACCCGTGCGCCGATCAACCAGGCGACACTGTCTGCATTGATAAACAGCAGCATCGCCAGCATGTTCAACATCACAGCGGTGAAGATCACCGGTTTGCGCCCCAGGTAATCCGAGAGCGAACCGACCGTGAGCAATGCCGCCAGCAAGCTGATGGCGTACACGCCGAAAATCAGGGTCAGGGTCGCTGCCGAGAACTGCAGGTGTTCCTGGTACAAGTGATACAACGGCGTCGGCGCGGTGGAAGCGGCAAGAAAACTGAGTAAGGTGATCGCCAGGAACCACAGGCTTGAACGATTAGACGTTGAACTGGACATGAATACACTCCGCAAAAGCTAAATTTTTGCTTTTGCGGAGTGTGCGACTGGCTGACGCTTAAAGCAAATTCTTTGTGTTAAGGTCCGATGCATGGCTATTAAAGAAGGTTTACGCCCCGGCGGACGCAGCGCCCGGGTGCAAGAGTCGGTTCACTCGGCAGTCCGCGATCTCCTCGAAGAGCAGGACCGCGCCACCGTGACCGTCCCGCAAATCGCCGCGCGAGCCGGCGTCACGCCGTCGACCATCTACCGGCGCTGGGGCGATTTGTCGGTGTTGTTGGCGGACGTCGCCCTCGCCCGCATGCGCCCCGAGAGCGAGCCGGCCAATACCGGCAGCCTGCGCGGTGACGTGCGCGCCTGGGCCGAGCAGTATCTGGACGAGATGAGCTCCGAGCCCGGCCGCAACATCTTGCGCGACGTGCAATGCAGCACCACACCAGCCCTCTGCGCGACGATCATTGGTGGGCAGCTGCAGACGATTCTGGATCGTTACCCCGATCAGCCGAAGCCGAACGTCGATCGGCTGATCAACATGGTGGCGGCGCCGACGGTGTTTCGTATCCTCTTTTCAGCGGCGCCGCTGGAGGTTGAGGAGCTGCATCGGTTGATCGAGATTGCGCTGAGTCAGTGATACCGCCATCGCGAGCAAGCTCGCTCCCACAGGGATTTGTGAACGACGCAGACCCAATGTGGGAGCGAGCTTGCTCCGGGCGGCGTTCCGACGATGAGGCCTGCACAAACACCAAAGATCCAACTGGCACGCACCCTGCGACACCCCGCCGCGCCGCGACCTTGGTCGACACTGACTAACCCCTGCCATCGTGCGAGACTGTCTGTCCGGGCGGGAGTCCCGGGTGTCTTTTGTCTGGAGTTCCCATGTCGCTGTCCAGCGGGCTGATCGCCGCCGTCGCCCTGGCCTATATGGCCATCTTGTTCGCCATCGCCTTCTACGGCGACCGTCGCAGCACACCGTTGCCGCCGCGAGTGCGCGCTTGGGTGTACAGCCTGTCGCTGGCCGTCTATTGCACCAGCTGGACCTTCTTTGGCGCCGTGGGCCAGGCCGCCGAACAGCTCTGGTCTTTCCTGCCGATCTACCTCGGGCCGATCCTGCTGCTGGTGTGCGCGCCGTGGGTCCTGCAAAAAATGGTGATGATCAGCAAGCAGGAGAACATCACCTCCATTGCCGACTTCATCGCCGCGCGTTATGGCAAATCCCAGTCGCTGGCCGTGGTGGTGGCGCTGATCTGCCTGGTCGGCGTGTTGCCCTACATCGCGCTGCAACTCAAGGGCATCGTGCTCGGGGTGAACTTGCTGATTGGCGCCGGTGCCGACGCCATGGGCACTCGCGCCCAGGACACGGCGCTGATCGTGTCGCTGGTGCTGGCGCTGTTCACCATCGTCTTCGGTACCCGCAACCTCGACGCCACGGAACACCACCGCGGCATGGTGCTGGCGATTGCGTTCGAATCGCTGGTCAAGCTGTTCGCTTTTCTCGCGGTCGGCGCGTTCGTGACCTACGGCCTGTACGACGGTTTCGAGGACCTGTTCGACCAGGCCATGCTCGCCCCACGTCTGGAAGAATACTGGAAGGAAACCATCAACTGGCCATCGATGGTGGTGCAGACCGGTGTGGCGATGATGGCAATCATCTGCTTGCCCCGGCAGTTCCACGTGACCGTGGTGGAAAACATCGACCCTCAGGATCTACGTCTGGCCAAATGGGTGTTTCCAGCCTATCTGGCGCTGGCGGCGCTGTTCGTCGTTCCTATCGCCCTCGCCGGTCAGATGCTGCTGCCGAGCTCGGTACTGCCGGACTCTTTTGTTATCAGTCTGCCGCTGGCCCAATCCCATCCTGCCCTGGCGATGCTGGCGTTTATCGGTGGCGCCTCGGCGGCGACCGGCATGGTGATTGTCGCCAGCGTGGCGTTGTCTACCATGGTCTCCAACGACATGCTGTTGCCTTGGTTGCTGAGGCGCAACAACGCCGAGCGGCCGTTCGAAGTGTTCCGCCAGTGGATGCTCTCGGTGCGCCGAGTGAGCATTGTGGTGATTCTGCTGCTGGCCTACGTCAGTTATCGCCTGCTCGGCTCGACGGCGAGCCTGGCGACCATCGGCCAGATCGCCTTCGCCGCCGTGACCCAACTGGCACCGGCCATGCTCGGCGCCCTGTACTGGAAACAGGCCAATCGTCGCGGTGTTTTCGCCGGTCTCGCCGCCGGGACGTTCCTGTGGTTCTACACCTTGATCCTGCCGATTGCCGCCAACAGCCTCGGCTTGTCGTTGAGCAGTTTCCCTGGCCTGGCATGGTTACACAGCAACCCGTTGCACCTGCCGATTACCCCGCTGACCCAAGGCGTGGTGCTGTCTCTTGCGGGCAACTTCACGTTGTTCGCCTGGGTGTCGGTGCTGTCGCGTACGAGGGTTTCGGAACATTGGCAGGCGGGTCGCTTCATCGGTCAGGAAATCAGCGCCCGTCCCAGCGCCCGTTCGATGCTGTCGGTGCAGATCGACGATTTGTTGCAGCTGGCCGCACGCTTCGTCGGCGAAGAACGCGCCCGTCAGAGTTTTATCCGCTTCGCCTACCGTCAGGGCAAAGGCTTCAACCCGAACCAGAACGCCGACGGTGAATGGATCGCCCACACTGAACGCTTGCTGGCCGGTGTGCTGGGTGCTTCTTCGACCCGGGCGGTGGTAAAAGCCGCCATCGAAGGCAGGGAAATGCAACTCGAGGACGTCGTCCGAATCGCCGACGAAGCCTCGGAAGTGCTGCAATTCAACCGCGCGCTGCTGCAAGGCGCGATCGAGAACATCACCCAAGGCATCAGTGTGGTCGACCAGTCGCTGAAACTGGTGGCCTGGAACCGGCGCTATCTGGAGCTGTTCAACTACCCGGATGGACTGATCAGGCTTGGCCGCCCGATTGCCGACATCATTCGCTACAACGCCGAGCGCGGCCTGTGCGGCCCCGGCGAAGCCGAAGTGCACGTCGCCCGCCGCTTGCACTGGATGCGTCAGGGCCGCGCCCACACATCTGAAAGACTTTTCCCAAATGGCCGTGTGATCGAGCTGATCGGCAACCCGATGCCGGGCGGCGGTTTTGTCATGAGTTTCACCGACATCACCGCGTTCCGTGAGGCTGAGCAAGCGCTGACCGAAGCCAACGAGGGCTTGGAGCGACGGGTCACCGAGCGGACCCACGAACTGTCGCAACTCAACGTCGCCCTGACCGACGCCAAAGGCACCGCGGAGTCGGCCAACCAGTCGAAAACCCGTTTCCTGGCGGCGGTCAGCCACGACTTGATGCAACCGTTGAACGCTGCGCGACTGTTCTCGGCCGCCCTTTCCCACCAAGACGACGGCTTATCCGGCGAGGCGCAGAAACTGGTCCATCACTTGGACAGTTCACTGCGCTCAGCCGAAGATTTGATCAGCGACCTGCTGGACATTTCCCGCCTGGAGAACGGCAAGATCAATCCTGATCCCAAGCCTTTTGTGCTCAATGAACTGTTCGACATCCTCGGTGCCGAGTTCAAGGCGCTGGCCCGCGACCAGGGGCTGAAATTCCGTGTCAGGGGCAGTACGTTGCGCGCCGACAGCGACATCAAACTGCTGCGACGAATCCTGCAGAACTTCCTGACCAATGCCTTCCGCTATGCCAAAGGCCCGGTGCTGCTAGGGGTTCGCCGACGCAAGGGCGAGCTGTGTCTGGAAGTCTGGGACCGTGGTCCGGGCATTCCGGTGGATAAACAGCAGGTCATTTTCGAAGAATTCAAACGCCTCGACAGCCACCAGACGCGTGCTGAGAAAGGCCTGGGGCTGGGCCTGGCGATCGCCGACGGGTTGTGTCGCGTGCTGGGTCATACCTTGCGCGTACGCTCCTGGCCGGGGCGCGGCAGCGTGTTCAGTGTCAGTGTGCCGTTGGCTCGGGCGCAGTCCGCGACCCCGACCCCGACCAAGGTCGCCGAACTCAATGGCAAATTGCTGAGCGGCGCGCAGGTACTGTGCATCGACAACGAAGACAGCATCCTGATCGGCATGAACAGTTTGCTCACGCGCTGGGGTTGTCAGGTCTGGACCGCGCGCAACCGCGATGAATGCGCGGCGCTGCTCAGCGACGGGATGCGACCTCAATTGGCCTTGGTGGATTACCACCTGGACGATGGCGAGACCGGGACCGAACTGATGGCATGGCTGCGAACCCGATTGGGTGAGCCAGTGCCAGGGGTAGTGATCAGCGCCGATGGGCGACCGGAGACGGTGGCCCAGGTGCATGCGGCGGGGCTGGACTACTTGGCTAAACCGGTGAAACCGGCGGCGTTGCGGGCGTTGCTGAGCCGGCATTTGCCGCTGTAGCGCGACAACAAAAAAGATCGCAGCCTGCGGCAGCTCCTACACGGAATTACGTACACCTGTAGGAGCTGCCGCAGGCTGCGATCTTTTGATGTTATTCAGGCAACTCGGCCAAACCATCGACATCCGTCATCGCCCGTTCCAGCAAGTCTGCCGGCAGGCTCTTGCTCGCCCGCGCGCCAAGCAACTTGAGCTGCTCGCTACGACTAACCAGATTGCCGCGGCCCTCCGTCAGCTTATTGCGCGCAGAGCTGTAGGCTTTGTCCAATTGTTGTAAGCGATTGCCGACTTCATCCAGATCCTGGATGAACAACACGAACTTGTCGTACAGCCACCCGGCCCGCTCGGCGATTTCCCGGGCGTTCTGGCTCTGGCGTTCCTGCTTCCACAGGCTGTCGATGACACGCAGGGTCGCCAGCAACGTGGTCGGGCTGACGATCACGATGTTGCGGTCGAAGGCCTCCTGGAACAGCGTCGGCTCAGCCTGCAATGCGGCGGAAAACGCCGCTTCGATCGGTACGAAAAGCAGGACGAAATCCAGGCTGTGCAAACCGTCGAGACGCTTGTAATCCTTGCCGGCCAGCCCTTTGACGTGAGTGCGCAGGGACAGCACGTGCTGTTTGATGGCGATCTGGCCGATGGCATCGTCTTCGGCCGCGACGTATTGCTGATAGGCCGTGAGGCTGACCTTGGAGTCGACCACCACCTGTTTGTCGCCCGGCAGATAAATGATCACGTCCGGCTGGAAACGCTCACCGTCCGGGCCCTTGAGGTTGACCTGGGTCTGGTACTCGCGCCCCTTTTCCAGGCCCGCGTGTTCAAGCACCCGTTCAAGAATCAACTCACCCCAGTTGCCTTGGGTTTTCTGCCCTTTCAAGGCGCGGGTCAGGTTGGTGGCTTCGTCGCTCAGGCGCAGGTTCAGCTGTTGCAGCCGCTCCAGTTCCTTGGCCAGGGAAAAACGTTCGCGGGCTTCTGCCTGATAACTTTCTTCGACGCGTTTTTCGAAGGACTGGATGCGTTCCTTCAACGGATCGAGCAACTGACCGAGGCGTTGTTGGCTGGTTTCGGCAAAGCGCTGCTCGCGCTCGTCGAAGATCTTGCCAGCCAGCTCCGCGAACTGCGCTCGCAGCTCGTCTCGCGAGCCCTGCAGGTCGTTAAGGCGCTGCTGATGGCTTTCCTGCTGCTCACGTAGCTCGGCGTTGAGCGAAGCGGCCTGGGCGTCCAGACGACGCAACTCAGCCTCTTTGCCGGCGCGTTCCAGATTCCAGGCGTGGGCGGCATCGCGGGCGTCGTCACGTTCGATCTGCAGCAGTTCGACTTCACGGCGCACAGCGGCCAGGTCTGCTTGTTTGGCGGCGTTGGCCTGGCCCAGATCACCCATTTCATCGCGACAGGCTTCGAGTTGCGCGTTCAATCCATCCTGAGCCAGATGGGCTGTGGCCAGACGCTCTTCCAGCAGTGCAACTTCTGACTGTGTGGCGCTCGCTCGCCGCTGAAGTTGCCAGGCCAGTACCAGTAACGGCAGCGCAGCGCCCGCCAGACCGAGCAATGCGCTGGTCAAGTCCATAGCCATAGCCACTCCTGCCAATGAAATAAAGCTTGAAGGTTAACCAAGGCGTCAGGTCTTGGACAGCTCAGTCTTCGATCAGCCCAAGTTCTTGCTGGGCGCGCCGATCCCCTGCCCGCGCGGCCGAACGCAGAAGGTCCTGACCGATACGGCGATCCCGGGCATTCCCGCATTCACGGCACATCAGTTGACCGAGTCGGCTTTGCGCGGCCACGACCCCTTCACGGGCTGGCTGCTTGAGCAAACGTCCGGCGAAGTGTTTGACGTTGGGGTTTTCGCCCAGACGCGGGCTGTCCAGCAGCCACTCGGCCACACGCATCGAAAAGCGCTTGGGCGGGGTTACGCTGGGAGGTGTGGAGGTTGCAGAGACTGATACTGAGCGAAACTTCATAAAGCACTGTGGGGCAGATCGGAAGGCGCGCCACTCTACTCTTTTTTTCTTACAGGTAAAGCCTAAAAAAACCCGGTACGCCCGTCCTAGAGCAAGCGCTCGGGACAATCCACAGAAGCTGTGGATAACTCAGTGGACAACCGCCCTTGAACTCTCGCAAAGCCCTATGGAATGGGGCCCGCAGTCAAACTGACGATTTTTTCACCAGCAAAAAAAAGCGATGTTTTTCATTGACTTAAATTTTGGTTACAGGCACCCACTGCGTTTGAAGGGAAGATGACAGCGGCGTGACACCCTCCGTGACTTATGTGCACAAGTATCTTCGAGGCAGTTATATCGATGCGCTTTTTCGGCGCATTTTTCGCCTGCACCTGGGGATAAACCTTGGCAAACCCATGATCCAGGCTGGTCCTGGCCCGATGAGCCGTGACTACCAATAGTCGGAATTTGTGCTATTACAGGGCAAGTCTGCGGGTCATGGCTTTTTCCGAGCGCCAATCCGGACGTTGAATGAGGGCGTTCAGAGAACTTTTTTCTAACACACTTCCCTTCTGCAATTCAATCCGTTAGTATCCGCGGCGTTAGTACCAAGCTGAAAGTCAATTCTGGTCGAACAAATCCCCCCGGTCAGCCTTCCCAAAGGAAGTCTCACCGACAAGGCGGGATCGACCACCTCGATGGTTTCCAGGTAAACCTTGCGTCAACACAGCCTTTGAATCGAAAGCAAAGGGTGTTGCGAAGCTCACTTACTCTGACCGAACCAGCCTGCAAATTGATCAGGATCTTCACCCCGGGCCCAGAACCTTTGCCCTTGATGTGTTGCCTGCCCTCCTAAGTACCTACCTGCCAGCCCAAGCGCGCCAATTTATCAGCGCTTCAAACTGGCTGCTTTGTTCCAGTCGGGTTCTTCGTTCGACCAATGGTGGTCGTCGTCACTGGAACGTTTTAATTTTGCACGGTTCTTATCCGTGTCGCTTGTAGGAACACCCAATGACTATGTCTACTCAAATCCACACCCAGGATGCCATTCGCACCCTAACCAATGCTTTTGCACCAATGAACTGCCTGATCATGGCTGCTCGCAAAGGCTGCTTCAGCTTCACTCTGGTCAACGAACACGGCATCGCTCGTCACAGCGAACGCCTGTACCCCGATCAATACTCCAGCGCCGAGCCGCTGCAGGCCGTGATCGAGCGTACCCGTCAGGCACTGGTTGCCTGATACGCCAGAAAGACTGAAAACCTCAAAAGCCTCGCTCAAAAAGCGGGGCTTTTTATTGCCCGATATTTCTCTTTTCGCTGCCACCGCCTAAGCACAAACCGATATAACGGTTATAACTCCCAGCCGGAAATATTTTAAAAACAGGCCTTTACGGCGCGAATATGACACTACACTTCAACTCAAGCGGCTTGAGCCGCTTCCGGCGAGCCTGAGTCGATTCACCCGCTGCCAAGGCCCCTTCAGGTATCGCCGACCATTTCATGTTTCGAGGGCTTTATGGGTATCGCTGCCAGCGAACTGTGCCGTTATGTGATCCGTCCGACATTGATTTATCTCGGGCGCCATAGCGCAACTGCCGAATCCCTGCTGCTGGGCGTCGCCGCCAGCCAGTCAGCCCTTGGTACTGCCCTGCATGACCGCCGTGGACACGGCCTGTACCGAATCGCCGAACCCCGCCATCAAGCACTTTGGGACCACTACCTGGCACTTGACCCGGAACGCGCAAGCCTGGTTCGCGGCCTGGCCAGCCAACATGCGTTCCTGAGTGGTCCGCACCTCGAATTGACCGTCAACCTGCGTTACGCCACAGCCATCGCCTGGCTGCTGGTAGAAGAACAGAACACCCCCCTCCCCGAAGCAGACGACCTACTGGGAATGGCCCGCATCTGGCGCCAGACCTTCCAGCCTCAAGGACGCCTGAGAGACTTCACCTGCGCCTGGCAAACCTGTGTCTCACCGCTGAATCAGGTCGCCTGCTGATCTGCTGTTTCCACAAGATCGCGCAACTGCTGCGATTTTGGTCGGATTGTCCTACAAAACCGCTCTAAATCAAGCCTCACAGCCTATAGCGCTGGGACGAAAATGTTGGTAATTTTCGCCCCGGTGATCACCAGGAGTTCTAATAATGAAAAAAGTAATGCTCAAAACCACCCTTAGCCTCGCCGTTGCCTTTGCATCCACCCAGATCTTCGCAAGTGGCTTTGCCCTCAACGAACAAAGCATCAGCGGGATGGGGACAGGTTTTGCCGGGCGATCTTCATCTGCCGACGACGCATCCACAGTTTTTGGTAACCCTGCCGGCATGTCTCGCCTCAAGCGCGAACAAGTGACCGGTGGTGTTGCATTTATCGACGCGCACACTGATATCAGTGATGCGAGCTCCAGTCCGAATAGTGGTACCAACAAAGGTGACATGGTCCCTTTCATGGGCGTCCCCATGGGCTACTACGTAAAGCCAATCGATGACCAGTGGGCAGTCGGTTTCGGCGTCTACGCTCCATTCGGCCTGGTGACCGACTACGAGAACGGCTTCGCCGGCAAATACTTCGGCAGCAAGAGCGAAGTCAAAATCGTGACTCTCCAGCCAACCGTCAGCTACGCCTTCAACGACAAGGTGTCGATCGGTTTCGGTCCGACCATCAACCGCATTGACGGCACGCTGGAATCGAACGTGTCGCTGGTGCAGGGCCCAGCGGACGGCAAAGTCAAGATCAAGGGTGACGACACCGCGCTGGGTTACAACATCGGCATCATGGTTCAAGCCCTCGAAAGCACTCGCCTCGGCCTGACCTATCACTCGAAAGTGAAGTACAAGCTCGAAGGTGACACCAAGGTCAACTACGGCGTGCTCGCGGCGCTGGGCCAGAACCCGAACCAGAAGTTCGACGCTTCGCTGGACATCACCACGCCTGAGTCGGTGGACTTCTCGGTCACTCACCAGCTGAACGATCAGTGGACCCTCTACGCAGGCAGCACCTGGACTCGCTGGAGCCGCCTGAAAGAAATCTCCGTCGAGAACGAAGGCGTTCCTGCCGCCCTGGCCGCACGCGGCTTTGGCACCATCACTGAAGAGCAGAACTGGCACGACACCTGGGCTCACGCCATCGGTGCTTCGTACCAGCTGAACAAGCAGTGGGTGCTGCGTACCGGCCTGTCGGTTGACCAGTCGCCGACCAACAACGAAAACCGCTCTCCACGCATCCCGACTGGCGATCGCAAGATTTTCAGCCTGGGCGCCGGCTGGAGCCCGACCGACGACCTGACCATCGACGTAGCGTATTCGTACCTGCGCGAAGAGTCGGTCAAGGTCAACAACAGCAACGGCCGTCAGAACTACAGCGCAGAGTATGAAAACTATGCGAACGGTTTCGGTGTTGGCGCGACCTACCGCTTCTGATGATTCACGGCGAGCCTGAACCTCTGGCCGCCTGAATTGAAAAAGCCCCGCCCTCTTGTACAGAGGCGGGGCTTTTTAACGGGTGTCGATCAGGGTTGCGAGGCCAGGGCTTTCTCCACCGCAGCGATGAACTCGGGATCGTCAGGCGTGGTCAGGCTGGAGAAATTGGCGATCACCTTGCCCTTGCGATCGACCACGTACTTGTAGAAGTTCCACTTCGGCGCGGTGCTCTGCTTGGCGATGATCTTGAACAAATGAGTCGCATCATCACCGCGGACTTTCTGCGGTTCAGTCATGGTGAACGTCACACCGTAGTTCACGTAGCAGACCTTGGCAGTCTCTTCGCCATCCTTGGACTCTTGCTTGAAGTCATTGGACGGAACACCGATCACCTCGAGCCCCTGATCCTTGTAACGCTGATTCAGCGCCTCAAGGCTTTTGAACTGCGGGGCGAAACCACAGAAGCTGGCGGTATTGACCACCACCAGCGGTTTGCCGGCGAAGCGCTGGCACAGGTCGATGGATTCCTTGGCGCGTAACTTGGGCAACGAGCCTTGCAAAAGGTCCGGGCACTCGGCCGCTTGAGCCAATCCACTAAACGCTACCAGTAACGCGGAAACTGCGAGCCAGCGCATCATCATGTCAGTGCATCCTAGAGAAATCGTCAACAACGAAGTTACTCGCCCTCACATCCTGCTAGCAAGCACCCATGCCCAGTTGCATCAACGCCAGCCCGCCCTGATGCCAGCCCCACCACGACAGGGCCAGCAGCAAGGCGCATACAGCGACGACAGCGATCCGCGGCCAGAGGCTGTTCATATCGCACTCATCTGTGTTTGCAGGCGCGCCACCGGCCGCTCACGCACCGGCCAGTTCAGGGCGGCGGCCAACAGACTCAAGAGAATCGCCACTTGCCAGATCAAGTCATAGCTCCCGGTTCGGTCGTACACCACCCCGCCCAACCAGCCGCCGAGGAACGATCCGAGCTGGTGAAACAGGAAAACAATCCCACCGAGCATGGACAGATTTCGTACGCCGAACAAGGTCGCGACGGTGCCGTTGGTCAAGGGCACCGTCGACAGCCACAGGAAGCCCATCGCCATGCCGAACAGGTACGCGGTGGTCGTCGTGACGGGCGCCCACAGGAACAGCCCGATCACCACTGCCCGCAGCAGATACAAGCCGGTGAGCAAACGCGGTTTGGACATCCGCCCGCCGAGCCAGCCCGCTGTGTAGGTACCGAAAATATTGAACAGCCCGATCAACGCCAGCACTGTCGTACCGACGCTCGCCGGGAGGTGCTGATCCACCAGATAAGCCGGCAAGTGCACGCCGATGAATACCACCTGGAAGCCGCAAACAAAAAAGCCGAACGCCAGCAGCCAGAACCCCGAATGGGAACAGGCCTCGCGCAGGGCTTCGGACAGTGTTTGCTCATGACCGAACACCGGTAGCGGCTTGTCCTTGAGCATGCTCACCAACGGCACGATCAGCGCCACCAACAGGCCCAACACCAGCAATGCCGCGGACCAGCCGAGCCAGCCGATCAACCCCAGCGTACCGGGCAACATGGCGAATTGACCGAAAGAGCCGGCTGCGCTGGCAATGCCCATGCCCATGCTGCGTTTCTCTGGCGGCACCGCGCGACCGACCACGCCAAGGATCACCGAGAACGAAGTGCCCGACAGGCCGATACCGATCAACAGGCCAGCGCTCAAGGACAAGGTCACGGCGGAATCCGACAGGCCCATGAACACCAGACCCAACGCATACAGGACACCGCCGATCAGCACCACTTTCGCGGCGCCAAAGCGGTCGGCCAGCGCGCCGGTGAAGGGCTGCGCCAGGCCCCAGATCAGGTTCTGCAAGGCAATGGCGAAGGCAAACGTCTCACGCCCCCAGCCGAATTCGGCACTCATTGGCGCCAGAAACAGCCCGAAGCCGTGTCTGACGCCCAAGGACAACGCGAGAATCAGCGCACTCCCCAACAAAACCCAACCGCACGTACGCCACATCGAGGTCATTCTTATTCTCCGGTAGCGGGTATATACCCGCTTAAGATCGGAAAAACCGGCATCACGCCAGTTCGTCCAGCAGTCGCAGCAAGGTTTCGCGTTTCTCGGCACCCAGACGGTCAATCAACCGCTGTTGCGCCGCTTCCCAAGCCGGCAAGGCCGCTTTCAGGCGTTCAACACCCGCCTCGGTGAGCATGACGATGCGATTGCGCATGTCTTCGCCCTCGACCAGCATCAGCAGGCCTTCGCCTTCCAGCACCCGTAAATTGCGCCCCAAGGTGCTGCGATCCAGCCCCATGGCCTCGGCCAACGTGGAAATACTCGGTTTATCCAGACGCTGCAGATTACACAGCAGAGAATACTGGGCAACGTTGATCCCGAAGCCGTCGAGAGCGCCGTCGTAGTGCCTGCTGACGCCACGGGCGGCGCGACGCAGGTTGATGCATAAACATTGGGAATCGAGCATGGTGCGTGTATATACCCGCGGTTGTGTTAAATCAAGTTACATGATGTGGGAAGTTCAGGAGATCGCCAATCCCACCAGCACCGCGACCTCAAGGATTTCCAGCAACGCCCCCGCCGTATCGCCCGTCGTGCCGCACAATCGGCGCAGCATCACTTGCCGCAACCAGACAAACACCAGCGCCGCCAGCACAACTGCCAACACGCCGCTGAGACCGGCAATCAAAACACACGCCAACGCACTCACCGCCAACACCTGCTTGCCCGCCAGACGTGGCAGATGATCGGCCAGCGCTTGCCCCAAGCCACCGGCACGCACATAAGGCGTGGTCAGGAACAAGCCCAGCATTGCGCTGCGTCCAATCAACGGAACAATGATCAGGACAACGGCGTGTTGCTGCTCGATCAATGCCAGCAACGCGGCGAATTTGAGCAGCAACACCAGCACCAGCGTCACCACCGCGATCGGCCCGCTGCGCGGGTCCTTCATGATCGTCAACGTGCGCTCGCGATCGCCGAACCCACCGAGCCACGCATCGGCGCTGTCGGCCAGGCCGTCCAGGTGCAACGCACCGCTGAGCAATACCCAAACCGTCAGCAACAGCGCTGCATGAAGCAACAACGGAGTGCCGAGCAACAGCCAGTTGAACGCCCACAAAATCCCGCCAAACAGCAGGCCGACCAGCGGATAAAACAGCAGCGATCGCCCCAATTCCTGTGGCGCCGGCATGCCTGGCAGACGAATCGGCAGACTGCTCAAAAATTGCAGGGCGATCCAGAACGGCAACATGGTCAGCTCGCTTCCCTTAACAACACGCCGGATTCGACCGACAGCGAAAACAACGCGCCATGCCCGACTTCGACATTGAGCAACTGCTCACGAGGCAATCCCCGCGCCTGAGCCAGCAACAAGCGCATGACCCCGCCGTGACTGATCAGCAACACCCGCTCGCCGGCGTAGGCAGCCTGCAAGCGCTCAACAGCTGCCAACACCCGCGTCGCAAAATCCACCACCGGCTCACCCTGAGGCGGCGTAAACGAATAAGGGTCGGCCCAGAACAATCCCAACGCCTCGGCATCGGTGTCCATCAGCGCGGCGGCGCTCTGCCCTTCCCAGGCGCCGAAGTGCAGCTCTTGCAGGTCTTTATCCAATTGCACCGGCAAACCCAGCTGTGCGCCGAGTTCTTCGGCGAACCGCGCACACCGCTGCAACGGCGAGCTGACCAAACGATCCCAAGGCCCCTGCTCGACCACCGCCGCGCGCATCTGCGCCCAGCCCTTTTCGGTCAACGCATCGTCGAGGCTGCCGCGCAAACCGCCACCGAGTTCGGTTTCACCGTGGCGCAACAGGTCCAGGTGCAAGGTCATGCCGGACGATCCGCTACGGCGGCCTCGGCGAAAGTCGCCATCTGCCCATGAAGGTCGCACGCCAAGCGCAGCAACGGCACGGCCAACGCCGCGCCGCTGCCCTCGCCCAGACGCAGGCCGAGGTCCAGCAGCGGTTCGGCGTTCAGGGTTTCCAGTACATGACGATGGCCCGGCTCGGCGCCGCGATGACCGAACAACAGCCACTGACGGCATTCAGGATTCAAGCGCACCGCGACCAATGCCGCGACACTGCAAATAAAACCGTCCACCAGCACCGCGATGCCTTCCTGGGCACACGCCAGATACGCGCCGACCAGTGCCGCGATCTCAAAACCGCCGAGGTTGAACAGGGTTTGCAGCGCATCGCCACGCTGAGCGCTGTGCAATGCCAAAGCGCGCTCGATAACCTGGGCTTTATGACTGACACCCGCCGCGTTCAAACCCGTGCCCGGCCCGGCCAGATGCACCACCGGGCAATCGAGCAAGGCACAGGCCAACGCGCTGGCCGCGGTGGTGTTGCCAATGCCCATCTCACCACCGATAAACAACTGCGCACCCGCCACGATGGCGCGCTGCACGCTGTCGCGGCCGGCCTGCAAAGCAAGTTCGCCTTGAGCCGGCGTCATGGCCGAACCTTCGACGAAATTCGCCGTGCCCGGACCGATGTTCAAGTGACGCACACCCGGTAAATTCAACGACGGCGTCACCGTGCCGAGGTCGACGACTTCCAGGGAGGCCCCGAGTTGCCGCGCCAACACGCTGATCGCCGCCCCACCACTGACGAAGTTGAGCAGCATCTGCCCGGTGACTTCCTGGGGAAACGCCGACACTCCTTCGGCGACCACGCCATGGTCACCGGCAAAAATCGCGATCCACAGCTGATCCAGTCTCGGCTTGACCTGCCCCTGCATCCCGGCCAATTGCACGGCCACCGACTCAAGCCGACCGAGGGAGCCGGCCGGTTTGGTCAGCTGCTGTTGACGGGCCTGCGCCTGCTCGACCGCTTGAGCATCGATCGGTTTACACGGGTTAAGCCACCAGGATTGAGTCATAACGCAGTTCCTTTCAAAGTCAGGGGCAGGCCGGCGACGGTCAGGACGACGCGTTGACAGCGCTCGGCCAACGTTTGATGCAGCCAACCGGCTTCATCGACATAGCGGCGGGTCAATTCGCCCAGCGGCACGACACCCATTCCGGTCTCGTTGCTGACAAAAATGATTTCACCCGGCAACGACGCCAGGCAGTCCAGCAATGCATCACGTTCGGCCGACAGCCGCTCGGCGTCGTCGCGCATCAGCAGGTTGGTCAGCCACAGGGTCAGGCAATCCACCAGCAGGCAACGTTCGGCACTGGCGGTTTCGCGCAGGACGCGGGCGAGTTCCACAGGTTCTTCGATCAACGCCCATTCGGCTGGACGACGGGCGCGGTGATGGGCCACCCGCTCGTTCATTTCACCGTCGAGGGGTTGGCTGGTGGCGATGTAAGTCACCGCCAGACCGCTGTCGGAGGCGAGTTTTTCGGCCAGGCGACTTTTGCCGGATCGGGCGCCGCCGAGGATCAGTTGCAGCATGGTTCATTCCTTCAAATTGGCGGTGTGGCGACGGGCCTCATCGCGAGCAAGCTCGCTCCCACAGTTGACCGCATTCCAATGTGGGAGCGAGCTTGGTCCGGGCGGCGTTCCGACGAAGAGGCCATCAAATTCACCCTAAAACCCGCAGAGCTCACGCAACAGTCGGGTATCCAGATGCTGCTCCACCAGATCCGCCAGCCGCTCGATATCGCGCTCACGCAATGCGTGATAATCCACGTCCTGCACAGCCTGCAAACCTGCCCAGCGCAACAGCGCACTGCACGCCGCGGGCGATTCAAACAGCCCATGCAGATAGGTGCCGAATATCTGCCCGTCCACACTTTGCGCACCGTCGCAGCGACCGTCGTCCAGCTGCACCGCGGCGTTTTCCAATGCCGGCCCGGTGGTGACGCCGGCATGAATTTCGTAACCGCTGACCGGCGCGTCTTCGAGCGCCAGACGCCCGCGCACATTGCGCAATTGCTTCTCTTCTTCGAGCTGGGTTTCGAACGCCAACAAGCCCAAACCGGCGCTGGAGCCCGGTGCGCCTTCGAGGCCCAGCGGATCGTGTACCTGCTCGCCGAGCATTTGCAGGCCACCGCAAATGCCCAGCACTTTGCCGCCATAACGCAGATGGCGACTGATCGCGGTGTCCCAGCCATTGGCGCGCAGATACGCGAGGTCACTGCGCACGCTTTTCGAACCGGGGAGAATAATCAGGTCGGCCGGCGGAATCGCCTGACCGGGGCCGATGAATTGCAGATCCACCTGCGGATGCAGGCGCAGCGGATCGAAATCGGTGTGGTTGCTGATGCGCGGCAGTACCGGCACCAGCACTTTCAGCACCTGGTCGGCCTTGTCGGTCTGACGCTGATCGATGCCATCCTCGGCTTCCAGGTGCAGGTCCATCACGTAAGGCAGAACGCCGATTACCGGTTTGCCGGTGCGCGCTTCCAGCCAGTCCAGCCCCGGTTGCAGCAAAGCGATATCGCCGCGAAACCGGTTGATGATGAAGCCTTTGACTCGCGCCTGCTCGCTGGGCGACAGCAGTTCCAGCGTGCCCACCAGATGCGCAAAAACCCCGCCGCGATTGATGTCGGCGATCAACACCACCGGACAATCCACGGCCTCGGCAAAGCCCATGTTGGCGATGTCACCGGCACGCAGATTGATCTCGGCCGGCGAGCCCGCGCCTTCGACCATGACCACTGGATACGCTGCGCTCAGCCGTTCATGGGAGGCCAGCACCGCTTGCATGGCGATAGCTTTGTAGTCGTGATACGCAACGGCGTTCATCGTCGTGACCGCGCGGCCATGGATGATCACTTGGGCGCCGGTATCGCTGTTGGGCTTGAGCAGCACCGGGTTCATGTCGGTGTGCGGCTCAAGGTTGGCGGCCTGAGCTTGCACCGCTTGCGCGCGACCGATCTCGCCACCGTCGGCGGTCACGGCACTGTTGAGCGCCATGTTCTGTGGCTTGAACGGCACGACGCTGACGCCCTGACGCCTGACCCAGCGGCACAACGCCGTCACCAGCGTACTTTTACCGGCGTCGGAAGTGGTGCCTTGCACCATCAACGTAGTCATTGGGTTTCCTTGGCGTAGGCTTCGAACGCTTGCGCGAGACGTGTCCAGTCAGCTTCATCGGCGGGCAAGCCGAAACGCAGGCTGCTGTTGTTCGTGAACAACCGCAGCAGAATGCCGCGCCGGGCCATGAACTCATGCAGGGCTTCGGCGCGGTCGGTGATCAGCCATTGAAACAAGGCGCAACCGCCCTGGGGCTCGAAGCTGTGCTGTTCAAGCAGCAGCGCCAGACGCTCGCTGGCCTCTTCAGCGCGAACCCGTTGCCGGGCATGCCCTTCGGTATCCAGCAGGCAGGCCTGACCCAGCACCCGCGTCGGCCCGCTGACCGCCCACGGTCCCACTTGCTCGGCCAGCAACTTGAGCAACTTGCGCTCGGCCAGCACGAAACCCAGCCGCACACCGGCCAGGCCGAAAAACTTTCCGAAAGAACGCAGCACGATCAACCCGACCTGATTGGCAAAAGGTGCCAGGCTCAGCTGCGGTGTGTTGTCCATGAACGCCTCGTCCACCACCAGCCAGCCACCACGCTGGGCCAGCCGCGAATGCCAGTCGAGCAGCCGACTTGGTGTCAGGCTCAGGCCGGTAGGATTGTTCGGGTTGACCACCACCAGCACGTCGAGGCTGTCGAGAAAGAAGTCGACTTCCTGCTCCAGCACTTCACGCACGATGTAGCCATTACGGCGCCACGCTTCAGCGTGTTCGGCGTAACTCGGCGAGAGCACGCCGACCTTGCCGGCCCGGCGCAAACGCGGCAGCAACTGGATCGCCATTTGCGAGCCGGCCACCGGCAGAACCTGAGCGGCGCCGTAATAATCACAGGCCGCCTGCTCCAGACCGTCATCGGTTTCCGGCAAACGCGCCCAAGCCCGCAACGGAATTTCCGGAACCGGAAACGGCCAGGGCGCGAGGCCGCTGGACAGGTCGAGCCAATCGGTTTCGGCGATGCCGTAATCGAGCGCCGCCTTGCGTAACCGACCACCGTGCTCAAGCATAAAATTCAGCCCCCACGCAGAGAATCAGCAACCATAACCATACCCCGCGCTGCACCAATTGCCAGCCGCGGTCGATGGAGTCGGCGTCCGCCGGTTCGCCTTCGCCTAACGGCGGACGCTGATGCAGTTCGCCGTGATAAATCGCCGCCCCGCCCAACTCGACACCGAGCGCTCCGGCACCGGCCGCCATCACCGGACCGGCATTCGGGCTGTCCCAGGTCGGACCCTGGGTGCGCCAGCATTTCAGCGCCAGTCGGGTTTTGCCCAGCAGCGCGTAGGTCAATGCCACCAGGCGTGCAGGAATATAGTTGAGGACGTCGTCGATCTTTGCCGCGGCCCAGCCGAAACGCTCGAAGCGTTCATTGCGGTAACCCCACATCGCATCCAGCGTGTTGCTCAAACGGTAGAGCACCACGCCAGGCGCGCCGGCCACAGCAAACCAGAACAGCGCAGCGAATACCGCATCGCTACCGTTCTCCAATACGGATTCGGTGGCGGCGCGGGCGACTTCGGTTTTATCCAGTTCGCTGGTCTGGCGACTGACCAGATAACTGACCCGTTTGCGCGCCTCGTCCAGATCATCGCTGCGCAGCGCCTTGGCCACCGGCTCGACGTGTTCACCAAGGCTGCGCATGCCGAGGGCGCAATAGAGCACGAGAATCTCGACGATCCAGCCGACATAGGGCGCCCAGGAAAACGCCGTGGCCAGCAGGGTCAGCGGCAACACCGCGATGACCCAGGCAGTGACGCCATGGCTGCGCCAGCCACGACCTTCACCATTGAAACGTTGCTCGATGCGGTCGGCAAAACGGCCGAACGCCACCAGCGGATGCCAGCGTTTGGGTTCACCCAGCAGCGCATCCAGCGCAACCGCGGCGACACTCAACAACGCCACACTCATTGACTCACTCCCCAATAATTTTCATACAGCAGCTCACTGAGCGGACGCGCCTGCGCCCAGCCTTCGAGTACCAGCATCGGCGCCGGATAGAATTCCTTGACCGGGCCGAGACAAAGAACGGCCAACGGCTTGGCTCCGGCGGGCAACCCCAGCAAGTCCGCCAGCGCTTGCGGCTCGAACAGCGAGACCCAGCCCATGCCCAATCCTTCAGCGCGGGAGGCCAGCCAGAGGTTCTGGATCGCGCAGGACAACGAGGCCATGTCCATTTCCGGCATCGTGCGACGGCCGAAAATGTGGCGCTCTCGATCGTCCATCAGCGCAGCGACCAGCACCTCGGCGCAATCGTTGATGCCTTCGACTTTCAGCTTCATGAATTCGTCGGTGCGCTCGCCGAGGGCTTCGGCGGTGCGGATGCGTTCTTCTTCCACCAGTAACTGGATCTTGCCGCGCAAGGCTCGATCGCTGATGCGGATGAACCGCCAAGGCTGCATCAGGCCGACACTCGGCGCCTGATGCGCAGCTTCGAGCAGGCGCCGCAGTAACTCGGGCTCGACGGTGCCGCCGCTGAAATGACGCATGTCGCGGCGTTCGCCGATGGCTCGGTAGACCGCCGCGCGCTCAGCTTCGGAAAAGGCGTTGTCAGTCATGGCCTCTTCGCGAGCAGGCTCGCTCCCACATTGGAAGGTGTGCTGCCTGAAGAAACGCGGTCCCCTGTGGGAGCGACGGTGCGACGATTCGACTTGCTCGCGATGGCGGCTTCAAAGTCAGGCGCAAACAATGCGGCTACAGCGGTGGGATTGGACGGAAAATAGAAATGCACATAAGAAGCCGTCATCCGCCCCTCACGATAAACCGCTTCCGCCCCACGCCCACCGTTAGGGCTCAGGCCACGAGCGATGGGCTCAAGCTCGGTACTGGTCAGCGAGTGGTGATAGGTGTGCCCGCGCAATGAACCTTCCGGCAACTCGACCGCCTGCAACGCCAACGCGGCCAGACGCTTTTGCATCACCGCATCACCGGCCAGCAAGCCGACCAGTTCAGCGCGGGTACCTTCGACATCCGTCAGAGAGTCGAGCAGATACAGCATGCCGCCGCACTCGGCCAACAACGGTTTCCCCGCCGCATGGTGAGCGCGGATTGCGGCCAGCATCGTGGTGTTCTGTGAGAGCGCCACATGGTGCAATTCGGGATAACCGCCCGGCAGATAGAGGCTGTCTGCCTCCGGCAATTGCGTGTCACGGATCGGCGAGAAAAACGACAACTCGGCGCCCATGGCTCGCAGCAAATCCAGGCTTGCACCGTAGGTGAAGGCAAACGCTTCGTCACGGGCCACGGCGATACGCACGCCGGCCAGCAACAGTTCCGCAGCGATCACATCGGGAGCGGCGAATTCCACCGCCGGTGGCAGCGCGACCTCGCAGCTGCTGGCCAGTGCATCGGCCGCCGCATCGAGGCGCTGATCGAGATCGTTCAACTCACTGGCCTGAACCAGACCCAAATGGCGACTCGGCAATTCGATCCCGGTTTCCCGGGACAAGGCGCCGTACCAGCGCAAGCCTTCAGTCAGGCTGCCTTCGAGCAATTGCGCGTGTCGCAACGTGCCCACACGATTGGCCAACACGCCAGCAAACGGCAAGTCCGGCTGATAACGCGCCAGCCCCAGGGCCAGTGCGCCAAAGGTCTGGGCCATGGCAGTGCCGTCGATCACACCGAGCACCGGCACACCGAAGTGTCGCGCCAGATCAGCGCTGGACGGCGTACCGTCGAACAGTCCCATGACGCCTTCGATGAGGATCAGATCCGCTTCGCCGGCGGCTTCCCACAACAGTCGACGACTTTCCTGCTCCCCGACCATCCACATGTCCAGTTGATACACCCGCGCACCGCTGGCGCGCTCGAGAATCATCGGGTCGAGAAAATCCGGGCCGCATTTGAACACGCGAACCTTGCGCCCTTGATTGCGATGCAAACGGGCCAGCGCAGCGGTGACGGTGGTCTTGCCCTGACCGGAGGCCGGCGCGGCAATCAATACCGCCGGGCAATGACGTGGCTGACTCACAATTCGACGCCTTTTTGCGCTTTGATCCCGGCCTGGAACGCGTGCTTGATCACACCCATTTCGGTGACGGTGTCGGCCAGTTCGATCATCTCCGGCTTGGCGCCGCGACCGGTGACCACCACGTGCTGCATCGGCGGACGGGCCTGCAAGTCGCTGAGCACTTGATCGAGATCCAGATAACCGTGCTTGAGCGCAATGTTCAATTCATCCAGCACCACCAGGCCGATCGACGGATCACGCAGCAATTCGCGGGACACCGCCCACGCGGCTTCAGCGGCGGCGATGTCGCGCTGACGATCCTGGGTTTCCCAGGTGAAGCCCTCGCCCATCACATGAAAACGCACCTGTTCCGGAAAGCGCCGGAAGAACAGTTCTTCGCCGGTGCTGCTGCGCCCTTTAATGAACTGCACCACGCCACACTGCATGCCGTGGCCCATGGACCGGGCGAGCATGCCGAAGGCCGAGCTGCTTTTGCCTTTGCCGTTGCCGGTCAGCACCAGCAGCAGGCCGCATTCATTCGGGGAGTTGGCGATGCGTTCATCGATCACGGCTTTTTTGCGCAGCATGCGCGCCAGATGACGTTCGTCACGATCGGGGGTATCAGTCATGGGGGAGCTCTCCGTTGAGGCTGGATAACGGCGGGCAGGCACAAGAATAGACGGCAAAAAGCCTGGCATCGCCCACCGTGATGCCGCTGGATGGATCAGGCCGGTCTCCGGGCTCATGAGCGGCATTTTTTGCCTGACTGCGCGCCTTCCCATGTTGATATCAACACAGTGGCTCAAGGCGCAGCCTTCACTCATTTACCGTTGCGGGGGCAGCGCCGGGATCATGGCTCTTCGTCGCTTGAAGAGAGTCACTCACCGGCTTCCCTGTTTCACTCTGTCGACCAAGGTCACAGAGCACCTGAAACAAGCCGCGAAGGTTAGAGGGTTGGGGATGGAGCGTCAATTGAAGACGGGCGGCCTGCGAGCGAATAACTGCCGTCGATCAATTATCTGACGCCAATCTTGTGCCACACTCTCAGCAGTGATATCAAAGAGCCACAATCTCACAACACAATAACAAGGGTGAGCCACATGCAAGGCATGATCATCAGCAATCCGAAGCTGGAATTCCTGCGCCCGGTGCTGGAACGCTGGTTTGACTGTATCGACCGCTACAACGCCGTGCGCGGCGATAACGACACGCCTTACTGGTTCGACGAAAAAGCCAACCTGAGCCTGCTTTCCGCCGCGGCCTGGATGGCGGAAATGGTCACGCTGCAACAAACACCGACCCGTAAGCAGACCGAAGAAGGCGAACGCAATGGCCGCGCCGATCTGTTTATCGCGACCAGCGAAGAACGCGCTTACCTTCAAGCGACCCAGCGCTGGCCACGCGTCAACAGCCTGAACCTGACTCAAGCATTGCAGGACATCACCAGCGATGCCAAACGCATCAGCTACGCCAGCGACCTGAAACTCGGCTGCCTGTTCGTTGCGCCGCAAAAAGCCCAACAAAGCGCCACCCCGGAAGAACTCCAGGACATGGTCGACGATCTGCAAAAGGAACACACCTGCGCGGTGGCCTGGTACTTCCCCTATGCCTATCGCAAGTTGCGCAACGAAGCCGGCAACTATCACCCCGGCATTGCCGTGCTGTTCAAAGAAGCCCGCGGCTGAGCGGTTGAACCATCGCGCACCTGCGCTTCTCTATTGATTAGGTCAATGCATTCATAGGGAAGATCAGCATGCGCAAGCCCCCGCTCGTTCTCGTCATCGTGCTCGCCGGAGGGCTTGCCGCCTGCGGTGAAACCTCCAGACTGCAAGTCTCCGACGGCACCGGCCCGTCACCCAAGCTACCAGAACCGAACAAAACCCTGATCCCGACGGTGAACATCGCCCCGGCGATTGGCTGGCCGGACGGCGCGAAGCCTATCGCCGCGACAGGGACTCAGGTGGCGGCTTTTGCCGAAGGCCTCGATCACCCGCGCTGGCTTTACGTGTTGCCTAACGGCGATGTGCTGGTGGCCGAAACCAACGCACCACCCAAACCCGATGACGGCAAAGGTATTCGGGGCTGGGTCATGGGCAAAGTCATGGGCCGTGCCGGCGCCGGCGTACCGAGCCCAAACCGCATCACGCTGCTGCGGGACAAGGACCACGACGGCATCGCCGAAACCCGCACGGTGTTCCTGGAAAACCTCAACTCGCCCTTCGGTATGACCCTGGTCGGCAATGACCTGTACGTCGCCGACACAGACCGCTTGCTGCGCTTCCACTATGAAAACGGCGAGACGGCGATCAAGTCGCAGCCTATGAAGGTGATCGACCTGCCGGGCGGTACGCTGAATCACCACTGGACCAAAAACGTCATCGCCAGCAAGGACGGCAGCAAGCTGTACGTCACGGTGGGTTCCAACAGCAACGTGGCCGAAAACGGCATGGACAAGGAAGAAGGTCGCGCGGCGATCTGGGAAGTGGATCGCGCCACCGGCAACCATCGAATCTTCGCCTCGGGGATTCGTAATCCAAACGGTCTGGCCTGGGAACCTCAGAGCGGCGCACTGTGGACGGCAGTCAACGAGCGCGACGAAATCGGTAGCGATCTGGTGCCGGACTACATCACTTCAGTGAAGGACGGCGGGTTCTACGGCTGGCCTTACAGTTATTACGGTCAGCACGTCGACATCCGCGTCGAGCCGCAAAACCCCGACCTGGTGGCCAAGGCCATCGCTCCGGACTACGCGGTCGGCCCGCATACCGCCTCGTTGGGCCTGACGTTTGCTGAAGGCAACAGACTGCCGGCGCAATTCAAGGAAGGGGCATTCGTCGGCCAGCACGGCTCATGGAACCGTAAACCGCACAGTGGCTACAAAGTGATTTTCGTACCGTTCAGCGCAGGGAAACCGACCGGGCAGCCGATTGATGTACTCACCGGTTTCCTCAATGACGAGGAAAAAGCCATGGGCCGTCCGGTAGGCGTGGTGATTGACCAGCAGGGTGATTTGTTGGTGGCGGATGACGTGGGCAACAAGGTGTGGCGCGTGTCGGCGGCCAAGTAAACGTCAAAAGATCGCAGCCTTCGGCAGCTCCTACAGGGTGTACACCATCCACTGTAGGAGCTGCCGAAGGCTGCGATCTTTTTCAATAGTCGCCTACCTTTTGCGGCACAAGGTTAATCCATCGCCCAACGGCAACAGCGACAGGTCCACACGCGAGTCATCCTTCAAGGCGCGATTGAGCGCCTGGATGGCTCGGGTGTCTTCGCTCTCGGGATTCTCCTCAAGCACCCGGCCGCTCCACAGCGTGTTATCGAACACCGCCAGACCGCCGACGCGCAGCAGACGTAATGCGTGCTCCAGATAGCGTGGGTAGTTGGCTTTGTCGGCATCGATGAAGATCAGGTCGAATGGCTCTTGTTGATCCAGCTGAGCCAGGGTTTCCAGCGCGGGTGCCAGACGCAGATCGATCCGCTCGGCAAGCCCCGCTTCCTGCCAGTAAAGGCGCGCGGTGGCGTTGTAGTCACCGGGTATGTCACAGCAGATCAGCGAACCGTCATCCGGCAATGCAGCCGCCATGCACAAGGCGCTGTAACCGGTAAAGGTGCCCACTTCCAGCAGACGCTTGGCGCCGGTGAGTTTCACCAATAGCGCGAGGAACTGACCTTGCTCGGGCGCCACCTGCCAGCGAGCCATGGGCAGCGCCTGGGTTTCGTCACGCAAACGCTTGAGCAGCGGCGTTTCGCGCAGGGAAACGTCCAGCAGGTATTGATACAGGGAATCGTCGAGATTGAGTGTGCGAGCGGTCATGACAACCTCTGCCATTTAGGGGTTGCGTGCCAAGTGCTCAGGTTGCAAGACGCGCTTGGCACTCAGATAGGCTTTCTGCCAGTAAGCTTTGGACAAGCTGTCGAGCTTCACCGTGCCGCCGGTGGCCGGTGCATGGACGAAGCGACCTTCGCCGACGTAGATCCCGGCGTGACTGACCTGAGAACCGCCATTGGTGGCGAAGAAGATCAGGTCACCGGTTTGCAGGCCTTCCTTGCCCACACTGGCCGCCTGCATGCTGATCATCTCGCGCGTGGTACGCGGCAGAGAAATGCCGGCGACGTCACGGTAGACATAACCGATCAGCCCGCTGCAATCGAAACCCGAATCCGGCGTGTTGCCACCCCAGCGATACGGCGTGCCCACCAGGCCGAGCGCGCGAAACAAGACGTCTTCTGCCTCAGGGGAGAATGCTTGGGAGGAACCGAAAACAATGGGCGCGCGAACCACCGGTGCAGGTGGCGGTGTACGGCTGGCGCAGGCGCTGAGCAGCGCTGCGAAGAACATGATTGCGAGGCGGGCCGACGTCGACATAGGCAGAGCATCCTGATCTGGCTGCGGCTTTTTCTGCAGGGGGCGCAGAAAAGAAAACCGCCTGCGCAGGACGCAGGCGGTTTGCCATCAATAATAGATCAGGATTCTAGCTGCTACGTGGCAAACTTCAAGTAAGACTTTAAGTTAACCTTACAAAAAGTCCGCTTACTTGCGCGCCGTGACGATTGTCGGGGCCGCAGTCGGTGCCATCGCGAGTGCGCGCTTTGCTTCGATGAAGGTTTTGCTCCAGTAGCTGTCGCCCAGGCTATCGATCCGGACACCACCGCTGCGGCGGCTGCTGGAATGGATGAACTGGTTGTCACCCAGGTAGATCCCGGCGTGACTGACGCGGCCGCGACGGCCATTGGTGGCGAAAAACAGCAAGTCGCCCGGCTCCAGTTTGCTGCGAGAAACCAGCGGAGCGTCGACGTTGATCATTTCGCGAGTGGAGCGTGGCAGGCTCAGGCCGGCTTCTTCACGAAACAGGTAACCGATGAAGCCGCTGCAATCAAAGCCAGCTTCGGAGGTGCCACCGAAACGGTAACGGGTACCAATCAGGGACATGCCCCGTTCGAGGATGCTGTCAGCCAGAACCGGAAGCTGGTACGACTTGCCGCCGGCGAAGTCTGCCAGTTCTTTTTCGGTGGCCGCTTCTTCCTGCTCAAGCGCTTGCTGATAAAGAACGGAAGATTGGTCGGTAGCAGAATTTTTAACCTGCTGTTGTTGCTCTTGCTGGGACACTGGAGAGTGAGCAGCGCAACCGAACAACAGGGTGACGAGTGCGAGGGGCACGAGGGGTGCAAAGCGATTTAGCATGGGCACGACCGTGGCTGATAGTTGTAAAGAAGGCGAGACTATGCCCGCTATCAACCTCATTTGCAAATTCAATCGATCTTGATGTGACTTATCGGTTTCTCGTTTACATCTAAGCGCTTAAGCCCGTTTTAGACGTTCGCGCAGCCTGCAACCCTGTAGGAAAGCGGATTTCTTGACGCCTGAAATATGCCGAAACCCGCTAGGGCCTTGGCTTTACCAGGCTTTTGTTACCAGCCAAGCGTTTCTTTCAGAAAGGGAATTGTCAGCTTGCGCTGAGCTTGGAGGGAGGCCTGATCGAGACGCTCAAGCAGCTCGAAAAGTGCACTCATGCTGCGCGTACCGCGGGTCAAAATAAAATGCCCGACTTCATCGGTCAGGTGCAGACCGCGACGAGATGCGCGCAGTTGCAAGGCACGCAATTTGTCTTCGTCGGAGAGCGGACGCATCTGAAAGATCAACGCCAACGTCAGACGGGATTTGAGGTCCGCCAGTTTCACCGGCAGTTCACGCGGGGATGTCGACGCGGCGATCAGCAGGCGTCGACCGCTGTCACGCAGACGGTTGAATAGATGGAACAGCGCCTCTTCCCAATCCGCCCGACCAGCCACCGCCTGCAAATCATCCAGGCAGACCAGTTCGTACTGTTCGAGGTTGTCGAGGATGGCGATGCCGCGATCAAGCAGTTCGGCCAACGGCAAATACACCGCCGGCTCCCCCAGTTGCTCGAAGCGCAGGCAGGCCGCCTGCAACAAGTGCGTACGCCCTACCCCGTCCTTGCCCCAGAGATAAATCAGGCTTTCGGTCCAGCCGGCGTCGGCTTCGCATAGCCGCTCGACATAGCCGAGTGCAGCGGCATTGGCGCCTGGATAGTAATTGATAAAGGTAGCGTCATCACGCAGACGCACACCTAGGGGCAGCTGAATCGGTTTCATGCTGACTGAACAGTTCCAAAGGAACCGTTAGTGGCCTCTGTGTAAAGTTTGCGAAGTTTATACCCGTGAGGCGGGTCGCACAATGCGACAGACCACAAGCAAAATCAAAGGTTTGCGTTAACACCCTGGTTTTATGACAGTTTCTTTGGCGGCGCATGTGACAGCCGCACGAGGGATCCGGGTCAGCCTGGCATGGAACCAGGCTGCCCGCGATGCTTGATCAGGCCCTCTTAAATCTCGGGCTCATCAACACCGCTGTACATACCCGAATCTTTATACAAATCATGCATATGGCGCACCAGCACCATGATCACCGCCGCCACCGGCAGTGCCAGCAGCACACCGGTAAATCCGAACAGCTCGCCCCCTGCCAGAATCGCGAAGATCACCGCCACCGGGTGTAGACCGATCTTGTCCCCCACCAGCAATGGCGTCAGCACCATGCCTTCCAGCGCCTGCCCCACCATGAACACCGCGACGATACCGAACATGGGATACAGATCGCCGCCGAACTGGAACAGCCCGGCAATCAAGGCCGCACCGATCCCGATAACGAACCCCATGTACGGCACGATCGCCGCCAGACCGGCAATCAACCCGATCAACAGCCCTAACTCCAGCCCGACCAACATCAGGCCGGCCGCGTAGATCACGCCCAATGCCACCATGACCAGCAACTGGCCGCGCACGAATGCACCCAGCACTTCATGGCATTCACCTGCCAGGGTCATAACACGCTCTTCGCGATCACGGGGCAGGAGGCTGCGGATCTTGGCCATCATCAGGTCCCAGTCCCGCAGCAAATAGAAGACCACCACCGGGATCAGCACCAGATTCGCCAGCAAGCCAATCAATGCGAGGCCGGAGGCCGTTGCCTGACTCAGCACCACACCGACAATGTCAGTGGTTTGACCCATATGCTCACTGATCGCAGCCTTGAGCTTGTCGAACTTCCAGAAATTATCCGACAGACCAAATTTCGATTGCGCCCACGGCAGCGCGGTGTGCTGCAACCAGTCGAGCATCTGCGGCGTCAGTTCGTACAAACGAAACAACTGCTTGGCGAGCATCGGTATCAACACCAGCAGCAAGGTCGTGAAGATCAGGGTGAACAGCGCAAACACCGCCACCACGCCCCAGGTCCGAGACAGGCCAGCCTTCTCCAGCCGATCCACCAGCGGGTCGAACAGATAGGCCAGCAGCAACGCGATCAGGAACGGGGTCAGAATCGGATGCAACAACCAGACAAACACGCAGAGCAGGATCACCCCACCCAACCAGAACCAACGCCGCGTATCGGCCATTTACAACTCCCTATGCATCTATATAAAGAAAGAAAACCGTTACCAACGGAATCGCAGCTGCGGCACAGGTGCCGGAGCGGGCGCTACTACTGGTGCCGAACCCTCGGCCGGCTGAACCGGTGCGACGGGTGCAGGCGCTTCACCCGCTGGAACTTCCTGCAATTTGGCCAGCGACAATTGCGCCTTCAACTGTTCGGCGCTGCCATTGACCCGGTAGAGAATCCGGTCGCCGTCGACACTTTGCAGGCGCGCACCAAACGGCTCCAGCAAGCGCCCAAGTGCGGCATAGCGCTCCAGGTTCATGCTCTGCACTTCGAGCAATTGTTCGCCCGAAGCACCTGGCTTGACCACAAACCGAGGCGCCAACCGTTGACTGACCGCCAGCATCACTGCATCGGCTACAGCAGCCTGATCCGCACCCTGAACACTGCCCGCCTCCTTCTTGTCGCCCAGCCACAACTGCCACTTGGCCTGCCACTGGCCGCCCTCTTCACGAGCATGCACCGCGAGCAAGGCGTCAGCGTTGTAACGCTCCGATGCCCCGCGCAGTGGCGTCGCGTCCGTACCTTCCAGATTCGGTGCCGTGGCGACGATCTGCTCACTCAGATCTGCCAGCGGCAGGCGCAGCGGCAAACCACGGTGTTGCGCTGCTCGGCGCAGCGGTGCAGCACTGGCCTGGCCATCACCGACGAGGCTCGAACCCTCGGTGGAATCGTTCAACCACCAGCCGAGGATCGAAGGCCGGTTCGCCCCCCACAACGACAGCCCGGCACGGCGCAACGCTTGCTCGGTGGTGGCCGGGTCGAAATCGACCTTCAGCACTTCCGGCGGACCAGCGTCAAAGCCGTACTGACTGATGATTTGCTGCGGGTCCTTGCGCAGTGCCGCCAACCCCGGGTTTTGCGCAGCCTTGGGATCGCCGGTCAGACGCAACACCAACGTATCCAGCGCTTGCTGGGTCGCTTGATCACGCACTTCCGGGGTTTGACCACTGACAGGCTGACGCACCTGATACAGATTTTTGACGGTTTCGGCATGACTCGCCAGGCTGACCAATGACATACAGCCCGCAAACAAAAATCTAGAAAAAAAACGCATGGAGGATTCCTGACGACAAGAGCGGCTGGAACAGGCCGCGTGAACCGGATTGAGCAAGGCTGTGACCACGCCCCCAAGCAAAACATTCACCTGACCCTGGTAAGTTTTTGCACTGTGCTAACGATAGACGGTTAATAGCGATACCTTATACAGCCATGAAGGATGCAGCCAACACGGGTAATGAAGGTTTTTTTAAGCTGATATGCCCCTGCCGTCGGCCTGAGGATGGCCGCTGCCCCTCAAGCCTGATAAAATCGCGCGCCTTCGCAGACCGGCAACAGCCGGGCACCCTGAAATTCGCGGATGGCAATCGCCTTCGTCAGTTTCGGTGGTCCCACTGGACTCGGTCGTTACCCCTGAATCCCCCCTAAAGGCCTGGATCATGAGCAAGCAACCCTCCCTGAGCTACAAGGACGCCGGTGTAGACATCGACGCCGGTGAAGCATTGGTCGAACGCATCAAGAGCGTCGCCAAGCGCACTGCGCGCCCGGAAGTCATGGGCGGCCTGGGCGGTTTCGGCGCCCTCTGCGAAATCCCGGCCGGCTACAAGCAGCCCGTGCTGGTTTCCGGCACCGACGGCGTCGGCACCAAGCTGCGTCTGGCGCTGAACCTGAACAAGCACGACAGCATCGGCATCGACCTGGTTGCCATGTGCGTGAACGACCTGGTGGTCTGCGGTGCCGAGCCGCTGTTCTTCCTCGACTACTATGCCACCGGCAAACTCAACGTCGAAACCGCGACCCAGGTCGTGACCGGCATTGGCGCTGGCTGTGAATTGTCCGGCTGCTCCCTGGTTGGCGGCGAAACCGCTGAAATGCCTGGCATGTACGAAGGCGAAGACTACGACCTGGCCGGCTTCTGCGTCGGCGTCGTGGAAAAATCCGAAATCATCGACGGTTCCAAAGTCGCTGCCGGCGATGCCCTGCTCGCCCTGCCGTCTTCCGGCCCGCACTCCAACGGCTACTCGCTGATCCGCAAGATCATCGAAGTGTCCGGTGCCGACATCGAAAACATCCAGCTCGACGGCAAACCGCTGACCGACCTGCTGATGGCCCCGACCCGTATCTACGTGAAGCCGCTGCTCAAGCTGATCAAGGAAACCGGCGCGGTCAAAGCCATGGCCCACATCACCGGTGGTGGCCTGCTGGACAACATCCCGCGCGTTCTGCCAAAAGGCGCACAAGCCGTGGTTGACGTCGCGAGCTGGACCCGTCCTGCCGTGTTCGACTGGCTGCAAGAGAAAGGCAACGTTGACGAAAACGAAATGCACCGCGTGCTGAACTGCGGCGTGGGCATGGTCATCTGCGTTGCTCAAGAGCACGTCGAAACCGCCCTGAACGTCCTGCGCGAAGCCGGCGAGCAGCCTTGGGTCATCGGTCAGATCTCCACCGCTGCCGAAGGCGCGGCTCAGGTTGAACTAAAGAACCTCAAGGCACACTGATGCAAGAGCGGATGTCCCAGACCTGTGATGTGGTGGTGCTGTTGTCCGGCACCGGCAGTAACTTGCAGGCCTTGATCGACAGCACGCGGACCGGCGACAGCCCGGCCCGCATCGCTGCGGTGATTTCCAACCGCGCCGACGCCTACGGCCTGCAACGCGCCAGGGACGCAGGTATCGACACCCGCACCCTGGATCACAAGGCGTTCGAAGGCCGCGAGGCCTTCGATGCCGCGCTGATCGAACAGATCGACGCGTTCAACCCCAAACTCGTGGTACTGGCCGGTTTCATGCGCATTCTCAGCGCTGACTTCGTGCGCCACTACGCGGGTCGCCTGCTCAACATCCACCCCTCGCTGCTACCAAAATACAAAGGGTTACACACTCATCAGCGCGCACTGGAAGCCGGCGACACCGAGCACGGCTGCTCCGTGCATTTCGTCACCGAGGAACTCGATGGCGGGCCACTGGTCGTACAGGCAGTAATACCGGTAGAGTTGCACGATTCGCCGCAGAGTCTGGCGCAGCGAGTTCATACCCAGGAACACCTGATTTTCCCGTTGGCTGTACGCTGGTTTGCCGAAGGTCGTTTATCACTCGGCGAGCAAGGTGCTTTACTGGATGGAAAGTTACTCGCGGCCAGCGGCCACTTGATTCGAACCTAGGAGATTTTATGCGTCGCGCCCTGCTCTTCGCTTGCGCTCTGCTCGCACTGCCATTTGCGCAGGCTGCAGAACTTCAACCTTTCTCCGCCAGCTACACCGCTGACTGGAAGCAGTTGCCCATGAGCGGCACCGCTGAACGCAGCCTGACCAAGCAAGCCAACGGCGCCTGGAAGCTCAGCTTCAAGGCCTCGATGATGATCGCCAGCCTGACCGAAGAAAGCACCCTGACCCTGGACAAGGACACGCTGCTGCCGCAGTCCTACCACTTCGAACGTGGCGGCCTGGGTAAAGCCAAGAAGGCTGACCTGGATTTCGACTGGACCAACAAAATGGTCACCGGCACCGATCGCGGTGACCCGGTCAAGATCCCGCTCAACCGCGGCATGGTCGACAAATCCACTTATCAGCTGGCCCTGCAGCACGACGTGGCCGCAGGCAAGAAAAGCATGAGCTATCAAGTCGTCGACGATGGTGAAGTCGATACCTATGATTTCCGCGTGCTGGGTTCGGAAAAGGTCGACACCAAAGCTGGCCAGATCGAAGCAATCAAGGTCGAGCGCGTGCGCGACCCGACACAAAGCAAGCGCATCACCGTCCTGTGGTTCGCCAAGGACTGGGATTACCTGCTGGTTCGTCTGCAACAGGTTGAAACCGACGGCAAGGAGTACAACATCATGCTCCTCGACGGTACGGTCAACGGCAAGGCAGTCAAAGGCAGCTGATCCGGCTCGACACAAAAATCCGGAATCCGATAAGGGTTCCGGATTTTTTTTGCCTGCTGAAATTCAGATCCGCGCCAGCGCCTGTGCCAGGTCAGCGCGCAGGTCTTCGACATCCTCGACCCCCACGGACAACCGCACCAACGCATCGCCGATGCCGAGTTGCGCACGAGTATCCGCGGGGATGCTGGCGTGGGTCATGATCGCCGGGTGCTCGATCAGGCTTTCCACCCCGCCCAGGCTCTCGGCCAAGGCAAAGATCCGCACACTCTCGAGGAAGCGCGTGGCACCGGCCAGGTCGCTGTTCAAGTCGAGGGATATCATCCCGCCGAAACCGCGCATCTGCCGCTGCGCCAGTTCGTGCTGCGGGTGCGACGGCAGGCCCGGATAATAGACACGCGCCACCTGCGGTTGACGCTCCAGCCATTGCGCCAGGTCCAGCGCGTTGTTGCAGTGGCGTTCCATGCGCAGCGCCAGGGTCTTCACGCCACGCAGGGTGAGGAAAGCGTCGAACGGCCCGGCGATCGCGCCCACCGCGTTCTGCAGAAAACCCAGACGCTCCGCCAGGTCTGCGTTTTGTCCGACCACCGCGATGCCGCCGATCACGTCGGAGTGGCCGTTCAGGTACTTGGTAGTCGAGTGCAGCACGATGTCGAAGCCCAGCTCCAGCGGGCGCTGTATCCAGGGGCTGGCAAAGGTGTTGTCGGCGACACAGATGATGCCTCGCTGGCGACAGATGCGCGCGATGGCAACGAGGTCGGTAAGGCGCAGCAAAGGATTGCTCGGCGTCTCGACCATGACCATCCGCGTGTCGTCCTGCAGCGCTGCTTCGAATGCCGACACATCAGTCAGGTCGACGAAGCTGAAGCGATGCCCGGCGCTGCGTCGGCGCACCTTGTCGAACAGGCGGAAAGTACCGCCGTACAGGTCGTTGCCGGAGACGATGTGCGAATCAGCATCGAGCAATTCGAGCACGGTGGAAATCGTCGCCAGCCCGGACGCGAACGCGAAGGCCTGGGTGCCGCCTTCGAGGTCTGCAACGCAACGCTCCAGCGCAAAGCGCGTCGGGTTGTGCGAGCGCCCGTAGTCGAAGCCCTTGTGCACACCGGGGCTCTGCTGCAAATAGGTGGAGTTGGCGTAAATCGGCGGCATCAGCGCCCCGGTGGAAGGGTCGGGCGTTTGCCCGGCATGGATCACACGGGTGGCGAAGGCACGTGGCACAGCGTTTTCATCGTGTTGACTCATGTAAGGGATCTCCGTAGGTGAATGAGCATGTCGACTCGAGTAATCAAGCCGTAGAAGCCCGAAGCGTCGGCGATGATCGCCACCAGCCCACGGTCGAGCTCCGCGCGTAGTTCAGCCAGACTGGCGCTTGGAGGCAGGGTTTGCAGCTTATCGGTCATCGCGCTGGCCACGCTCGCGCGAAAGTGCGAAGCATCTTCTTGCATGCCAAGCAGAATGTCGGACTCGTCGATCACGCCGACCAGCCGCTGCCCGCCCTCCAGCACCGGCAGTTGCGACACATCAGCCAGGCGCATGCGCTGGAACGCGGTGAGCAGCGTATCGTCCGGGCCCACGCTGATCACCCGGCCATCCTCGAAGCGCCGTGAGATCAGGTCGCGCAGATCGCCGTAATGTTTGTACTGCAGCAGGCCCTGATCGTTCATCCACTGGTCGTTGTAGACCTTTGACAGATAGCGCGTGCCGGTGTCGCAGACGAAGCTGACGACCCGCTTCGGCTCGGTCTGCTCGCGGCAGTAGCGCAATGCTGCCGCAAACAAAGTGCCGGTCGAAGAGCCGCCGAGTATGCCTTCGGCGCGCAGCAGTTGGCGGGCATGATCGAAGCTTTCCTCGTCGCTGATCGAGTAGGCGTGGCGCACGCTGGACAGGTCGGCAATCGACGGAATGAAGTCCTCGCCGATGCCCTCCACCGCCCAGGAGCCGGGCGTGCTCATGGTGCCGCTGCGGCTGTATTCGGCCATCACCGAGCCTACCGGATCGGCCAGCACCATGACCAGGTCCGGTTGCACGCGGCGAAAGAAGCGGGTAAGCCCTGTCAGCGTGCCGGCCGAGCCGACGCCGACGACGATCGCGTCCAGATCATGCTGAGTCTGCGCCCAGATCTCCGGCGCGGTGCTGCATTCGTGGGCCAGCGGGTTGGCCGGGTTGTTGAATTGATCGGCGAAGAAGGCGTCGGGAATTTCCTGCGCCAGCCGCGCCGCAACGTCCTGGTAGTAATCGGGGTGGCCCTTGCCGACGTCGGAGCGGGTGATGTGCACCTCGGCCCCCATCGCCTTGAGGTGCAAAACCTTCTCGGTGGACATCTTGTCCGGTACCACCAACACCACTCGGTAGCCCTTGGCACGGCCGACCAGGGCCAGACCAAGACCGGTGTTGCCGGCGGTGGCCTCGACGATGGTGCCGCCGGGTCGCAGGCTGCCATCGCGCTCGGCGGCGTCGATCATCGCCAGGCCGATGCGATCCTTGATCGAACCGCCGGGGTTCTGCGACTCGAGCTTGAGGAACAGCGTGCACGGGCCGGTATCGAAACGGCTGACGCGCACCAGCGGCGTATTGCCGATCAGTTCGAGCACGGCGGGTCGGGAGTCGGTGGGCATGTCGTCACCTCGCTACGCAAATCAGCACTGGATGGACAGCAACCGACGGCGAGTCATCGCGCGCCAGTCACGGCAAAGTATCGCTTGGACCATAGGCCGGGATGGCGCCACCCGCAACCTTGCACAGCCAGCCGGTAGTGTCACGGGGGCGACAAATCCGCTCGGCGTTCAGACCGAAAACCGCGCCACCATCGTATTCAGATCGACCGCCAACCGAGACAGCTCCTGACTCGCCGCACTGGTTTGATTCGCCCCGGCCGACGTCTGCAACGCAAGATCGCGAATATTCATCAGGTTGCGATCCACCTCGCGCGCGACAGCCGCTTGTTCCTCTGAGGCGCTGGCGATCACCAGGTTGCGCTCATTGATCAGGGTAAACGCCGTGGCGATTTCTTCCAGCGCCGTGCCCGCCGCTTTCGCCACTTCCAGGGTCGAACGCGCCCGCGTGTTGCTCTGCTGCATCGAACTGACCGCAGCATCGGTGCCTTGCTGGATGCCAGTAATCATCTGCTCGATTTCCTGGGTCGATTGCTGAGTCCGGTGCGCCAGCGCCCGCACTTCATCGGCCACCACCGCAAAGCCGCGCCCGGCACTCCCGGCCCGCGCCGCTTCGATGGCCGCGTTCAGGGCCAGCAAGTTCGTCTGCTCGGCAATCGAGCGAATCACATCCAGGACTTTGCTGATGCCATAAACCTTCTGCGCCAGGTCCTCGACCTGGGTCGCATTGGCCGTGACATCGTCGGCCAGGGATTCGATGGACAACACGGTCTGATGCACCTGCTCGCGACCGTGCTGGGCTATCCGGTCGGACTCCCGAGACGCTTCGGACGTGGCCACCGCATTGCTCGCAACCTCCTCGACCGCCGCGGTCATCTGATTCACCGCCGTGGCGGCCTGGTCGATTTCCAGGCTCTGCTGATGCAGGCCCCGGGTGGCCTCTTCGGTCACACAACTGAGCTCTTCCGAGGCCGAGGCCAATTGGCTGGACGAGTCGGAAATACGCCGCAGGGTTTCGCGCAAACTCCCCTGCATGCTCTTGAGTGCGTGCAACAGCCGCGCCGGCTCGTCCTTGCCGCTGATGCTGATATCACCGGTGAGATCGCCGCCAGCCACCCCTTCAGCCACCTTCAACGATTGGGAAAGCGGCACGACGATGCTGCGGGTCAGCAGCAGCGCCAGGCCGATGGTCATCAGCGCCGTCAGGCCGATCATCACCCCGACCCCGACCCGCGAATGGTTGAACACTTGGCGCCCCGCCTCCGTCGCCAGGTTAACGTTGTGCTTGTTCAGTTCGAGCAATGACTTGAGGGTGACGGCGATTTCATCGGCCAACGGACTCATCTCGCCATTGAGGATGGCGGACGCCTCTTCCACCCGTCCCTGAGCAGACAGCGTCATCACCTGAGTCTGGAACTGCAGGTAGTGTTGCTCCGAGGCTTTGAAGCGGTCGAACAGCACACGCTCTTCGGGCAACACGATCAGCGCGTCATAACGCTGCTGAGGCTCACCCAGGATGCCTTTGAGCTCGTTGAGTTTGCTGACGTTTTGCGCCAGCGCCTGCGGGTCCCGATTGATCAGCAGGCGCATGGTCAATGCCCGCAGCCGCAGCATGTCCTGATTCATCTCCCCGACCGCCATCACGCTGGGCAACCAGTTGTCATCGACCTGATCGGACTGCGCGCGCATGTTCGACATTTGCAGCAGGGCGAACGCCCCCAATCCAAACACCATCAACGCCAGCAGGCCAAAACCCAGGCCCGCGCGCGGCGCAATATTGAGACTTCTGATACTCATTAATCTGGTTCCTTCCAAAAGTGCCGCCTCAATCCTGCAGCGGGTTGCCTTAGAAGGTATCGGCCCTGAGAGATTTTGCGTAAGACGAAAAAGTGATATCAAAACGCCTTGCTACTTCGATCGTCGGGCGGTAACGATTCAGCGCACGGCAATGGGCGAGTGAGAAAGTGGAACGCGTCATGGGAGGAATGCTCTATACCTTCAAGGTCTTTTTTGACCGAATGACTTTTTCCTGTTGCCTGCGAGGTTTCCCATGACTGTCACCGTCAATACCGTTTCCGCCGAAGGTTTTCGTCACAGCGTACAGATCGATGATCACGAACTCTTTGCCGACGTACCGACACTCGCCGGCGGCGAAGGCTCGGCGCCCGAGCCGCACGATTACTTCGACGCGGCCCTGGGTGCCTGCAAGGCCCTGACCCTGAAGATGTACGCGAAGAAGAAAGACATCCCGCTGACCGGTGTCACTGTCGAAGTCAAACGTGACAACAGCGAAGAGCAGAAAGGTAAATATGCCCTGCACGTCAAATTGACCCTCAAGGGTGTGCTCACCGACGCTCAGCGCGATGAGCTGCACCGCGTGGCCGACCGTTGCCCGGTCCACAAGTTGATGACCACCACCGACGTCAGCATCGAAACACACCTGTCTGAAGGTGCCTTCAGCCAATAGCGGCAAGGGCTGCGCAAGCGGGTTATGCTCCACGCATTACCCGCTCAGCCTGGAATGCAGCATGAACACTCCGCTCGTGATTCGTCCCCGCGCCGAAGATGTCGAAGGCCAGCCAATTCTTCGCCCGCTGCCGTCAGCCAAATGCCGCAGCGTCGGGCCTTTCGTGTTTTTCGACCACATGCTCGAAACCCGTTATGAGGCGGGAAAAGGCATGAACATCCGTCAGCATCCGCACATTGGTCTGTCGACTCTCACGTACTTGTTCGAAGGAAAAATCCAGCACAAGGACAGCCTCGGCTCCGATCAGGTGGTGGAGGCCGGTGATGTCAGCTGGATGACGGCGGGCAGCGCGATTGCCCACGTCGAACGCACGCCTGACGCCTTGAAGGACAGCGGTTTCACCCTGCACGGTTTGCAGATTTGGCTGGCCTCACCGAAAGAGCAAGAGCACGGTCCCGGACACTACAGTCACCATCCGGCGGCCACGCTGCCGGTCAGCGATAACCTGGGGGTGAAGATCCGGATGATTGCCGGGTCAGGCTTTTGCCTGGAGTCACCGGTCCCGGTGCTTTCTCCTACCTTGTATGCCGAATTGAACCTGCAAACGGCGACCACATTGCTGATTCCAACCGAGCATGAAGAGCGGGCGTTGTATGTGCTGGACGGCGAGGTGCAACTGGATGGCGAGCTGATAGATCCGCATTCGCTGGTGGTGTTGCCGGCCGGGGAAGAGATGACGCTGTTCGCTGAGAGCGATTGTCATGCCGTGCTGTTTGGCGGAGCGCCGCTGGATGGGCCGCGGCGGATCAACTGGAACTTCGTGGCGAGCGATCCGGCGTTGATCGATGAGGCGCGGCGACGCTGGGCGGCCGGGGATTGGCCGACGGTGCCAGGGGAAAGAGAGCGGATCGAATTGCCTTAGGGCAAAAATCAAAAGATCGCAGCCTTCGGCAGCTCCTACATGTAAATGCATTCCCCTGTAGGAGCTGGCGCAGCCTGCGATCTTTTGATCTTGAGGCAATCAGCCTTTAAACACTTCATCCAGCAAGTTGTGCATCGACGTAAACGCACGACTTGCCGTCTTCGCGTCATACATCATCATGCCCGGCACTTTGGCGTGCGGATCGGTGAAGGAATGCACCGCGCCGCCGTAGCTCAGCCGTTGCCAATCCACGCCTGCCGCGTTCATCTCATCTTCAAACGCCGGCAGTTGCTCTTTCGGCACCAATGGGTCGGATGCACCGTGCAGCACCAACACCGAACCCTTGATATTCCTGGCATCAGCCGGATTCGGCGAATCCAGCGTTCCGTGGAACGACACCGCCGCTTTCACCGGCGCTCCGGTGCGCGCCAGATCCAGCGCGCAGCAACCACCGAAGCAGAAACCAAAGGTCGCCAGTTTCGAGCTATCGACCGCCGCTTCGTTCTGGATTTGCAGCTGATCGAACGCTGCTTGCATGCGTTTGCGCAACAACGGCCGGTCATGCTTGAGCGGCGTCATGGCTGCACCCGCCTCGTCGCCGTTCTGCGGACGGACCGACTGACCGTAGAGGTCCGCGATCAGCACCAAATAAAAGACGTCAGAATAAAAAAACCCGCCGAAGCGGGTTTTTGTACAACGCAGTTAAACCGACAGTTCAACCAGCAGCTTGTTGAGACGGCGCACGTAGGCGGCCGGGTCTTTCAAGCTGTCGCCGGCGGCCAGGGCCGCCTGATCGAAGAGAATGTGCGACAGGTCGCCGAAGCGTTCGTCGCTCTGCTCGTTGTCGAGCTTCTCGATCAGCGGGTGAGCCGGGTTGAATTCGAAGATCGGCTTCGATTCAGGAACCTTCTGACCGCTGGCTTCCAGGATCTGACGCATCTGCATGCCCAGGTCCTGCTCGCCGATGGCCAGAATCGCCGGGGAATCGGTCAGACGATGGGAAACCCGCACTTCAGCAACGGAGTCGCCCAGTGCAGTTTTCAGTCGCTCAACCAGACCTTCTTTGGACTTGGCGACTTCTTCCGCAGCTTTCTTGTCTTCTTCCGAATCCAGGTTGCCCAGGTCCAGGTCACCCCGCGCCACGTCGACAAAGCTCTTGCCGTCGAAGTCGCTGAGGTAGCTCATCAGCCACTCGTCGATGCGGTCGGTCAACAGCAGCACTTCGATGCCTTTCTTGCGGAAGACTTCCAGGTGCGGGCTGTTCTTGACTTGCGCGTAGGTTTCGCCGGTCAGGTAGTAGATCTTGTCCTGACCTTCCTTGGCGCGAGCCAGGTATTCGGCCAGACCCACCACTTGCTCGCCTTCATCACCGCTGGTTGATGCGAAACGCAGCAGGCCAGCGATTTTCTCTTTGTTGGCGAAGTCTTCTGCCGGGCCTTCTTTCATGACCTGGCCAAAGTTTTTCCAGAAGCTCTTGTATTGCTCAGGCTCGTTCTTCGCCAGCTTTTCCAGCATGTCGAGAACGCGCTTGGTCAGCGCCGACTTCATGGAATCGATGATCGGATCTTTCTGCAGGATTTCCCGCGACACGTTCAGCGACAAGTCGTTGGAATCGACCACGCCTTTGATGAAGCGCAGGTACAGCGGCAGGAACGACTCTGCCTGATCCATCACGAACACGCGCTGCACGTACAGCTTCAGGCCTTTTGGCGCTTCACGCTGGTACAGATCGAATGGAGCACGGGCCGGCACGTAGAGCAGCGAGCTGTATTCGAGCTTGCCTTCGACCTTGTTGTGGCTCCAGCTCAGCGGGTTTTCGAAGTCATGAGCGACGTGTTTGTAGAACTCCTGGTATTCCTCGTCCTTGATCTCGGTACGCGGACGGGTCCACAGGGCGCTGGCGCGGTTGACGGTTTCCCATTCAACGGCCGGTTGCTCTTCGCCTTCAACGGCTGCCACTTCTTTCGGCAACTCGATCGGCAGAGCGATGTGGTCGGAGTACTTCTTGATGACGTTGCGCAGACGCCAGCCATCGGCGAATTCGTCTTCACCGGATTTCAGGTGCAGGACGATACGGGTGCCGCGCTCGGCTTTATCAACGGTGGCAACTTCAAAATCGCCTTCACCCTTGGACGACCAGTGCACGCCTTCGCTGGCAGCAGCACCGGCACGACGGCTAAACACGTCGACTTTATCGGCGACGATGAATGCAGAGTAGAAACCCACACCGAATTGACCGATCAGGTGCGAGTCTTTTTTCTGATCGCCAGACAGGTGTTTCATGAAATCGGCAGTGCCGGATTTGGCGATGGTACCCAGGTGGGTGATCGCATCTTCACGGCTCATGCCGATGCCGTTGTCTTCGAGGGTGACGGTTTTAGCGTCCTTGTCGAAGCTCACACGGATTTTCAGTTCGGCGCCACCTTCCAGCAACTCAGGCTTGGACAGGGCTTCGAAACGTAATTTGTCGACAGCGTCAGAGGCGTTCGAGATCAATTCGCGAAGGAAAATTTCCTTGTTGGAATACAGCGAATGGATCATGAGGTGCAGCAGCTGCTTCACCTCGGTCTGGAAGCCCAGGGTTTCCTTTTGAGTTTCCACACTCATGGTCATCAAACTCCAATCAGATGGCAGTGGCCGCGACCTGAAGGGTCGGCGGCGGGTTGTCATCAAAGTTGGGGGCTGAGTTCAGGATTTCAAGGGCTCTTCAATTTTGAAATGGGCGCGGGCTGTGGCAATCGGTTCGGCTTCAGTGCTTTGCCAGGCCGTAATCGCGACGTTGGCGACCCGGCGACCCTGCCGGCAAACCTGGCATCTGGCCCAGGTGTCGCGAAACTGCCCGGCGCGCAGATAGTCGAGGGAGAAATCGATGATCTTCGGCACACCAGGCGAACCGGTGAAAATCAGCAGGTGCAGCGCTGCGGACAACTCCATGAACCCGGCGATCACGCCACCATGAATCGCCGGCAATAAAGGGTTACCAATGTTGTCCTTGTTGGCCGGCAATCGAAACAGCAGATCATCCCCCACCCGCGAACATTCGATGCCGATCAATTTGGCGTAGGGAATCAGGTGCAGCAGCGAAGCGTAGTCGCCCTGCTCATGTGCCTGCTGAAGTTGTTCCTTGAAGGAATCGGTCATTTCGCACCTCCTGCGATGACGCCGCCAAAGCCTTTGGTGCCTTTGATCGCTTTGCCCATACGCATGAAGGTGCCCACTACATGGGCGATGGGCTGCTCAGGATCGTCCTGATAGGCGAAACCGCGAGCAAAGATCACATCCGTGGTCACCCGGTAGCACTGGGCAAAACCGTAGACATCTTTATGCGGCTCGGCGGCGTGCATGTAGTCGATGCGCAGGTCGAGGGTCGGACAAACCTCGAACTCGGGCAGCACGCAGAGGGTGGACATGCCGCACGCAGTGTCCATCAGCGAGGTCAGCGCCCCGCCATGAATCACGCCGGTTTGCGGGTTGCCAACAATTTTAGGACTGTACGGCAAGATGACCGTCAGGCCTTCGCTACTGGCGCTGTGAACCCGCAGCCCAAGTACCTGACAATGTCGCAGCGCCGATAGAAATCGTGTAGCGCGCTCAAAAACGGGGTTTTCGGCCATTTTGATAAAACTCTTCTTAGTGTTCAGGTAACGCACTAGGCGTTTCAGTAAAAGTTCCCGTCGGAATAAACTTATATATCTGTATGATTTGAGGAACTTAACGCTATGGGCTGTGCTCTTAAGGTCAGTAGATATTTTCCATAAGGAGAAACACCCCATGCGTAAGACTTTAGCTGTTGCCTTGATGTTGACCGCTTCCCTCGGTCTCGCAGCCTGCGATAAAAAATCCGAGGACAAAGCTCAAGATGCTGCCAAACATGCTGAGCAAGCTCAGCAAGACATGAGCAAAGCTCAGGATAAAGTGAACGACGCTGCGAAAGAAAACGCCGAAGCCGCCAAAGCTCAGGCTGAATCGGATGCAGCGGCAGCAAAAGAAGCACCTAAAAACTAAAACGGTTTTTAGCGTGATAAAGAAAACCCGCCAAGTGCGGGTTTTCTTTTGCCTGATTTTTTTGTTTGCAAAGCAGGCGTTACAGCAAAATAGTTTTAAAAGTCGGACTAATCATCAGCAGCAACGAACACACTAGTCCGACGAACCATACCAGGCTCCGCTGCCACGCCAGATCAACCCAATAGCACAGCAAATAAATGACTCGCGTAATCACGAAGATGATTGCCAGCAAGTCGATCAGCCACCCCGCTGTCTGCGTGGTGTGAGCCATCAACACCCCCACCGCGAACAGAATGAACGCCTCAAAACAGTTTTGATGAGCCGCCAACGCACGAGCACCAAAGCCTGTCAGTTGCGCCTGTTGCTGACGTGGCAAGTGGTTGTCGTAACCACCCTGGTCATTCATCGCCTTGGCCACGGGAATTTTTGCCACAAAAATCAGCAAGGCACTGATAAACACACACCAGAACGGAATACTCATCAAACAGCCTCTTTAATCGCCTCGGGCAATGGCGCCTCTGTAGGTGTATAGACCATCACGTCGAGAACGTCGGAATGAAACTCCCGGCGGTACAACACCAGCACCACGCCGGCACTCATCAACATGAACAACCACGGGCTGACGAACCAGGCCAGCATGGTCATGCCGAAGTAGTAAGAGCGCAGTCCGAAGTTGAACTGGTTGGCGGCCATGGAAATGACGCGGGCCGCCCGGGCAGCAAAGGCTTTGCGCTCTTGTTCGGAAACGTGACGCTCACCGACCATAGGCGCCGAGCCCACCAGAATGGCCGCAAAGTTGTACTGGCGCATGCACCAGCTGAACGTAAAGAACGCATAGACAAACACCAGCGCCAGGCACAGCAACTTGATCTCCGACATTCCCTGGGACGCCTGTTGCACCATCGGGATATCCGCCAACAACGACACTGCCCGTTCGGAGGCTCCGAGCACCGTGAGAATGCCGGCCAGGATAATCAGTGTGCTGGAGGCGAAGAACGAGGCGTTGCGCTCCAGGTTACCGATCACGCTGGCGTCAGCGATGCGGTTGTCGCGCAACAGCATGCGACGCATCCAGTCTTCGCGATAAAGGTGCAGCACGCTGGCCAGGCACGCGGTGTCGCGGCCTTTCCACGTCGCATAACGGGTGTAGCCGCCCCAGCAGATGGCGAACCAGAGCGCTGCGAGGATGTGGATCATGTTGGCGTGGATGAACGACATGCAGGTCCTTGTGATGTGTTTGGTAAAAGCAAGTAGTGCTTCGACGTTAGCTCAAGGAAAAAGACACTGCACCACCTCCAAAAAAAATGCCCCGTATCGATTGATACGGGGCATTTCCATGTGTGCTCGATGCCCGCTTGTGGCGGGCCATGAAGCGGCTTAAGCCAGTGCTTCTTCGCGCTTGCCCAGCATACGATCGCAAACCACCGCGACAACCAGGGTCATGACCGACGGCACCAGCCAGGCCAGGCCTTGCTCGCTCAGCGGCAGGTGGGACAACTGAGTCGGCATCCAGTCCGCCAGACCCGCGCCCTTGAGGGCGTCGATCAAACCGAAGATGAACGACACCAGCATCACCGGACCGACGATGCGGCCCTGCTCATGCCAGAAGTCCTTGCAGAAGCTCAGGGCGACCAGGGCAATGCACGGCGGGTAGATCGCGGTCAGCACCGGGATCGAGAACGCAATCAGCTTGGTGAGGCCCAGGTTGGACACCAGCAGGGAGAACGCGGCCAGGATGATGACCAATGTCTTGTAGGACAGCGGCAGCACACGGCTGAAGTATTCGGCGCAGGCACATGTCAGACCCACCGCCGTCACCAGGCAGGCAAGGGAGATCAGCACCGCCAGAAAACCGCTGCCCAGAGAGCCGAAGGTGTGTTGCACGTAAGCGTGCAACACCGCCGCGCCGTTGGTGGCACCCGCGGCCACTTCATGGCTGCCCGAACCGAGACGGAACAGGCTGACGTAAACCAGCGCCAGACCCACGCCGGCAATCAGCCCGGCGATGATCGCGTAACGGGTAATCAACACTGGCGACTCGACGCCACGGGAGCGGATTGCGTTGACGATGACAATACCGAACACCAGCGCGCCCAAAGTATCCATGGTCAGGTAACCATTGATGAAGCCTTGGGAGAACGGTGCCGCCACGTATTCCGGGGTGGCCACGCCGACATCACCGGCCGGCAATGCAAACGCGGCGATGCCGAGCGCGGCCAGCGCGATGATCTTCAGCGGCGCGAGGAAACGTCCTACGGTATCCAGCAGCCGACCCGGATAGAGCGAGATGAAGAACACCAGCAGGAAGTACACCGAGCTGTAGAGGAACAGCGCCAGCGGGCTCTCGCCGGTCAGCGGCGCCAAGCCGACTTCGAATGACACGCTGGCAGTGCGCGGTGTCGCGAACAGCGGGCCGACAGCGAGGTAGCACGCAGCAGCCAGCAGGCCACCGGCGACTTTCCCTATCGGGCTGCTCAAGGCATCCATGGCGCCACCGACCTTGGCCAAGGCGACGACGGTGATCACCGGCAGACCGACCGCAGTGATCAGAAAACCCAGCGCCGCCATCCAGACATTTGGACCGGACTGCAAACCGACGATAGGCGGGAAGATGATGTTGCCAGCCCCGACAAACAGGGCAAACGTCATAAAACCAAGTGCCAGGATGTCCTGGCCTTTCAACACTTTCATTAAGGAAATACCACACTACTGAATCGGAATTTAGAGAGGGATTTCCCTGAGGGGTGAGGGAAATGCTGTCGGTCCGTATAGGACTGACCCGTTTAGCGCGTAGCAACCTTGTGGGTCGCGGACGCAAAAATGGCTGCTAGCCTAACGAATTTGCCCGACAAACGCACTGTTAGGGTGCGAAGTATCCGATACACGACATTACCGTGTCGCGTTTACATATATAAAGGTCAAAAGATCGCAGCCTCGTTGCACTCGACAGCTCCTACAGGGGATACGAAACCTTGTAGGAGCTGTCGAGTGCAACGAGGCTGCGATCTTTTGATCTTCGCAAATGACAAAGGCCACCCGAAGGTGGCCTTTGTCTGGTGAAGCGTCAGATAAGCGCGAGGCTTACTTGATCGCCCAACCGGTCAGCTCGGACAAAGCCTTGCCGATGTCTGCCAGCGAACGCACGGTTTTAACGCCTGCGTCTTCCAGGGCAGCAAACTTCTCGTCTGCAGTGCCTTTGCCGCCAGAGATGATTGCGCCAGCATGGCCCATGCGCTTGCCCGCGGGGGGCGTCCCCCCGGCGGGGGGGGGCCGCGGCGGGGGGGGCGCGGGGGGGGGGCGGTTTTGTG